>CBDUBP010000167.1:0-6103 GCA_965365415.1 uncultured bacterium
ACCTATCTGAATTACCTGGTCATTCTTATCTTTATCTATCTTTTCTTCAGGAATTACCGATATATATCGACAACCTCTTCGACAAAACAGTTGATGATCGACATTTTACGTACGAGGAAAACCGTCCAATATTACGTGTGGTATAACTTGGGAATGATGATACTGAGTTTTGCTCTCGGGATAATTTTGGCGATGCTTTATAGTCCTGAACTGAGTGCATTCCGCGATAAAGTATCTCACGAGGGCAAGGCCATGTTCCTGACAATTTTGCTGATGATTGTCGTAATAACGATCGCTGCCCTGCTATTCTGGCTGTTTTACAGACTATTATATGGTATATTGCTGCGGAAACTATTGCTTAATTATAAAGAACTTAAAAAAATAGATTTTTAGATGAAAAATTATCTTTTACATATTGGGATGGTGCTGTTGGGTTTGACATCGCAGGCACAGGACAATACTTTACTGTACAAAATCAGTGGAAATGGATTGACTAAGCCGTCATATCTCTTCGGTACGATACATCTGACATGCGATGCGACGCTCGATGCCAAAACGCTTGATGCGATGGATAAGACTTCCCAGCTTTATCTTGAACTCGACATGGATGATCCGAACCTTCAATCGTCGATGATGTCGGGCATGATGATGAAGGACAAGACGATGACGGCGCTTGCATCCGAAGCCGATATCAAGATCGTCGATACATACCTGAAGGACAAACTCGGTATGCCGGTCGTTGCGCTGAACAACATGAAACCTTTCATGATCAGCTCGATGATGCTGCCATTGATGCTTGGTTGTCCTGCAGCTTCGATCGAAATGGAACTTGTCAACGTCAGCAAAAAACAGAATGAGGAAATCTACGGACTTGAAACGGTCGCCGAGCAGCTGGCGGTCTTTGATGCGATTCCATACCAGGTGCAGATGGATGAACTTGTGAAGTCGGTAAAGGATAAATTCGAATCCGACAAAAAGGAACTTCAGGAACTGATGACGGTATACAAGTCTAAGGACGTCAACCAGATCATGAAAATGATGGAAAAATCCGATAATAAAATCTCTTCTCAATATCAAGATCTGCTGCTTAACAACAGGAATAAGAGCTGGATTCCAAAGATTGCCTCCATTGCTAAAGACAAACCAACCTTTTTTGGGGTTGGCGCAGCTCACCTTGGCGGCAGCAACGGCGTTATAGCTTTATTGAAAAAGCAGGGTTTTAAAGTCGACCCCGTTCAATAATGCCATTCGCGCTTCTTGTTTAATTCCTCTTCAACCTCGCGGATTTCGGCAGGAATGACTTTGAGGAACGACGGATGCTGCTCGATCGCATATTCGATCTTTTCGACGATTTCCTCGATCGTGTCGTTATCGTAGTCGATCTGCATCGGTTCCTTGATGATAAACGATTGAAGGATGCCTTTCTTTTTTACCATCAATCCCTTTTTATCGAACGCACGACGGAAACCATCGATTACGATTGGCACTACGATGGGACGATGCTGTTTGATGATATGCGCCGTTCCTTTTCGTACAGGCTTAAACGATTTTGTCGTTCCTTGCGGAAAAGTGATGACCCATCCGTCTTTAAGGGCGACTTTGATATTTTCGGTGTCGTTCGGATTGAATTCACGTTTGACATCTTTGCCTCCCGCGCGCCACGTCCGCTCGACGGTTATCGCACCGACGTATGATAATATCCTCGGTAAAATTCCTTTTTGCATTGTTTCTTTTGCGGCAACATAATAAATGTTGAGTTTTGGGTGCCACAGATATCCGATGTTTCTGATATGATCGACGCGCCCGCTCAAACTTGCATTAAAAACATGAAACATCGCGACGACATCCGCAAAATATGTTTGGTGATTTGAGATGAAAAGTACGTTCGCATCCGGAAGATCTTTGATGATTTCGGAGCCTTCGATCCTGAGCTCATTAAACCCGCGATAACGCCGGTGTGTCAGCGCGCCGAAAATCCGTATAAGCCATTTTTTGATAAATAAGATGTGACCGAAAGGATTCCGTTTGAATAATCCCATTTGTTAAAAAAGTTGCGCCGCAAACATACGAATATCCGTAAGTTACATCGAGGCTTTTAACACTTCTTTCAGTTCGCTTAGCATCATTGCCGTCGCGCCCCAAACCGTATTTTCACCGACAATAAAACACGGAACATCAATCGATTGTGAGTAAGAGGTTGGCATTCGGCGGACTTCCATATGACTGTCGTTCAAAAGATCATGGATCGGCAGCGGGATAATCCCGACAACTTCACGAGGGTCGGCGTTGAAACTTGGCGGCTCATGACAAATTCCCAGGTAGGGTGAAACGAGAAAATTACTCGGCGGAATATAAACCTCTGAAAAAGGACGAATGATCGCAATCCGATCCTTTGGCACCCCGATCTCTTCGTGGGTTTCACGCAGCGCGGCAGACAACGACGATTCATTCGCTTCGATCTTTCCGCCCGGAAATGCGATCTGTGAAGAGTGCACGCCTTTATACGAATTGCGGCGGATCAGAACCAGTTCGGGAATACCATCCGCCGGGTATACGAGCATCAATACTGCCGCTCGTTTCGCGTTGATCGCTGTCAAATCAAGATTACGTATCAGTTCGCTCCTTTCAGGCGGCGCCATTTTTATATGTGCATCTTCGCCCGGCAGCGCGGCATTTAGTATTTTTGGTATTGCGGTAATGAATTTCTCAAAATCGGTCATCCCGCTAAGATAATCCATAAATACAAAATCCGAAAGATGTACAGCAAAGCCGAAATGCAAATGATGAAACGAGAATTCTGGATCGCATTTGCAGACAGATATCCGCGAAAATGGCTGCTGTACGATACAAAGATCAAAGACGCATCATTTAAGTTTCATGCAGACAACCGATCTGCCGCGGTCTCATTTGATATTGAAAACCGCGACGATGCAAAACGATATGACTACTTTGAAAAGATCGAAAGCTTAAAAACCATATTGCACGATGAGTATCTGCCCGACGCCGGCTTCGAGCGCGATCTGACGCTTGAAAATGGCAAAGTCATCAGCCGAATTACCGTCACCAAAAACAATGTCGGGATCAGCAACCGCAACTCATGGGACGAAATCTTTGATTTCTTCAACGATAAAATGAATGCTTTCGAACTTTTCTTCTATGAATTTGAGGACTACATCAAATCGATCTGATCAGATTTTGACCAATTTGTACGCTCTTCTGCCCATCCGGAGTATATAAACACCTGATTCAAGTCCGCTCGCATCAATTTGCGTTTGCCCTACATTGATGATCCCATGCATTACCGCTTTTCCTGAAATATCGAGCAGGTCGTAGGGTTCAGACACTGAAATATTGGTCGCATTGATCGTCACAATATTTGTGGACGGGTTGGGAAAAATCATAAATGATGAGCCGGGATTCTCTATAATCCCCAGATTCTCGTATGTATAAGTAATTCTGAACTGATTGTCCCAGGAATCACCATTCCACGTCTGTGAAATGATCTGTTGCGGGAGTCCGCTTGATGTATTTGTAATAAGCTGCTGATTCACATCGATCCATTCCGAACCCGCAACGTTCCATTCCTGCTGTAACATTTGAATAAGGAACGGATTGCCATCATAAGTGCTGGTGCTAAGCTCTGAATTAACCCAGGTACCGGCTTCCCAGGTTTCCGTCAGTAATGTCAACACGCCGCCGCTGGCATTATACTCGTAGCTGTTCCGAAATTCATTATCCCACAAATCCGTTCCGACATTATAGATCTGGGTAACCGAATTATCGATGGAGCCGTTGGGATTATTGGTATAAATAACCTGAGAGCTATCTGCAAATGCATTGCCGATGAAATCCCAGTTCTGGTTCAATTCATTGATCAGGAACTCATTTCCGTCATAGGTTGAGAGCACCCGTGAGATTGGCATCCACAATCCTGCGGCGTAAAACTCCGAAGTTGCCGATGCGACCTTGGCAAAACCGGTGTACGTGTATATCACCCGGGAAGTAGGTTCCCAAGCTTCGTTCCAGACATCAAGGTCCATTTCTGCGACGGTATTGTCAGGATTGTAAACATACGTGAACCGGCTTGAGTTTGTCCACGCGAGCATTCCGTCATCCCAAAGCTGGTTTGTGGCCAACAAAAGATTGTCTCCTTGGTACTCATGCAGCGTCCGGGTGGCAGGTTCCCATGCCGACTGCTGCCATGTGTCCGTAACAATTGTTGAGATATTTTGTGCAATAAGCACGAATGGGAAGAATAGGAAAAAAAGCAGCATTTTCCTATTGTTTGGATGTTTCATTGTAAAGTAATTAGTGTTTCATGCAAGAGAGAATGTTTAAAGATTAATAATGATTCCCAAAGCGGGATGCAAGTTGACGGCCTCGGGAGCGATCCTTTGCCATTACCTTAATCGGGATTTGGGAAGTGGTTTAAAGGTAATAAAAAATTAACGTAAGATGCTGATTTTCAGTCTAAACAATTTATTAACCATACGAAATAATTATTCGCAAAGAACTATCGGATAGATTTACCTTTTAATGAACTTCGAAATAACAGTCTGCTTTTCAGTTTCAACCCGCATCAGGTACATCCCCGCACTCAGACCAGATATGTCAATTTGCTGTAAATCTTCGGTTCTGACGATTACAGTTTTGCCTTGCATATCATTAATGGTGATGCCCGTGACATCGATTAAAGTTTCCATGTTCAAGAAATTCGATGCGGGATTTGGCACAATTTGGATTAATCCGGTCAACTGTGATTCGCCGACTTCCATGTTACTACATGAAATGAACACCGGTTCATTGCGGTTGGTATTCGTTTCATCGCCTAACTGGCCAAGATTGTTCAATCCCCATGTATACACTGCCGTCAACCTTTTTTGCGACAGAATGTGAAACGCCGTTATCGACATCCTCCCAATCGTTATCAGTACCCACTTGCAGCGGAACATTTGTATCTGTAAAAGTTCCATTGCCAAGCTCGCCGAAGTTATTTAATCCCCACGTCCACAAAGTGCCATCATTCTTGATCGCTGCGACGGAGAAATAACCTGCCGTAATGATATTCCAATCTGAATCGGAACCAATTTGCACCGGTGTACTCAGGTTGCCGGTCAGCGTCGTCCCAAAACTTGCTTTCCCAAATAGCCACAACGTGCCGTCCGTTTTCTTGGCGATGGAAAAAGTCGCACCGGCTGTAACATACTCCCAATCATTGTCGTTGCCCACCTGAGTCGGTGACAGGCGGTCGGTTGTGGTTCCGTCCCCAAGTTTTCCGTTCCCGTTCGATCCCCACGCCCATAGAGTGCCGTCAGTTTTGATTCCGAGTGAATGCACGAACGAGGTTGTAACAAATTGCCATGTCGAATTTCCGATTTGCGTCGGCTGATTAATATTCGTCGTCGTACCATTTCCGAGCTGTCCGGAATAATTGCTACCCCATACCCACAATGTGCCATTCGTCTTGATGGCCAGTGTGTAGTTTCCGCCTGCAATAGCCCCGCAGGCGATCGAACTCCAATTATTTTGCGTGCCGATCTGAATCTTCGGAATAGGCCCGTTCTGCCACTGCCAAAGAGTGCCATCTGTTTTTATTGCCAATGTGAAGGGATAATTCCAACCTTCTGCTAATGATTGCCAGGTGGTTTCGCTACCGGAGAGAATCGGAGCATTGCTGTTGACCTCTGTGCCAGTTCCGAGCTGTCCGTCCGCATTGCTGCCCCAGGCCCACGCATGACCGTCATTCTCAATCACGACAGTATGGCCGCTGCCGGCTGAAATCCTATTCCAGCATTGAGAATTCGCACAGACGGTGAGTGATACTACAAATAAAGTAATTATGTTCTTCATGGCTCGATGATTTAGTGTTGCTACGCGGCAGGTTCAAGATACGAGGTCAGCAAGTTCTTTTATTTCCAAACTCTATTTCATAGTCTGAAATAATCTCAATGGTTGCGTAGCCATAGAAAGTTCGCCAATGATTTTAAAATTAAAAGAATTTGGGCGTGCCCTTCGCCTCAGCTGCTTACTCTTTCTTCAAATTTCGAACAGGCTCAGGTCGGGCTGTCCGCGCTACGCGGTAGCTTGCTTCCATCCCTCACGC
>CBDUBP010000168.1:0-6074 GCA_965365415.1 uncultured bacterium
CGATCCCGGGAATTGTTTCCATCGAGGTCTGCAGTGCGCCTTTACTTCTCTTATCGCGATGATGTGAGATGCCAAAACGATGCGCTTCGTTTCGCAACTGCTGGATGACTTTTAAAGTCTCGGATTTTTTATCTAGGTATAACGGAACGGGATCGTCGGGATAAAAAAGTTCCTCGAGCCGTTTGGCAATGCCGATGACTGATATTTTCCCGCGCAGTCCAAGTGTTTCCAGGCTTTTGAGTGCAGACGACAGTTGGCCTTTCCCGCCGTCGATGACGATGAGCTGCGGAAGCGGCTTGTCTTCGGCGAGTAATCTTTTGTAGCGGCGGTAAACGACTTCCTCCATCGAGGCGAAATCGTTCGGGCCGTCGACGGTCTTGATATTAAAATGACGATATTCCTTCTTGCACGGCTTGCCGTCTTTAAAAACGACGCAGGCAGCCACGGGATTGCTTCCCTGAATGTTGGAATTATCGAAACATTCAATGTGTCTCGGTTCCACAGGCAGTCGCAGGTCTTTCTGCATTTGCGCCATGATTCGGTTGACATGACGGTCGGGATCGACGATCTGTTCCTGTTTGAGCTGTTCCATCCGGAAGAATTTCGCGTTGCGTGTCGACAGGTCGAGGATTTCCTTTTTGTCGCCAAGTTGCGGAACGGTGACTTTGATGTTCTCGCCGACATTTACCTGGATCGGAACTACGATTTCTTTGGACTGGAGCTGGAATCGTTCGCGCATTTCGACAATTGCGATTTCGAGAAGTTCCTCGTCGGTTTCTTCGAGTTTTTTGCGGATCTCCATTGTATGCGAACGGATGATCGACCCATGGGAGATCTGGATGAAGTTGACAAACGCAGCGGCCTGGTCGGAAACAATCGAAAAAACATCGATGTTCGACAATTTTGGGTTGGCTACCGTCGATCGTGATTGATATTTTAATAGTACATCAATCTTGTCTTTGATCCTTTGCGCGTCTTCGAATCGCATTTCTGCCGCACATTCGGCCATCTGGCGTTTAAATTCGCGAAGGCTTTCCTTGAAATTTCCTTTTAATATTTCGCGTATCTGCTGAACGTGCTTTTGATAGTTGTCGAGCATTTCATGGCCTTCGCACGGACCTTTGCAGTTTCCGATATGATATTCGAGGCAAACTTTGTATTTCCCGCTTTTGATATTCTCCGGTCGAAGATCGTAGTTGCATGTGCGAAGCGGATACAGTTCCCGGATCATGTCGAGAATCGTATAGACCGTACGGAAATTTGTGTATGGACCGAAATATTCAGAACCGTCCTTGATCTTGTTCCTGGTTGTAAAGATTCGTGAGAACGGTTCGTTTTTGATGCATATCCACGGATAACTTTTGTCGTCTTTGAGAAGGACATTATATCTTGGCTGGAGCTTTTTGATCAGGTTGTTCTCAAGAAGAAGCGCATCGGTTTCGGTAGGGACGACGATGTGTTTTATCTGATGGATCTTTCGCACCATGACGTTAGTGCGGCCGGTGTCGTGGACTTTATTAAAATACGAAGAAACCCTCTTTTTAATGTTTTTTGCCTTTCCGACGTAAAGTATCTTGCCATCCTTGTCGAAATACTGATAAATCCCCGGGTTGTCGGGCAGTGTCTGAATTTGTAAGGACAAAGGCGGGATTTCCATATTGCAAATTTAGTGATTTGTCGGCCAGCCCATAATCGGATCTGTCGGCCAAAATTGATTTTAACTACTTTTATGGCAGTAAATCCACGCATGGAAATTTCTGTGATTTTAGAAACCGCTTCTCACCGGCCATATCCGATTCCAAAAACGCAATGGCTTTTTTACCAAGAATGGCATGACACTCTTTTCCTGCATTGGGAAATACCGGTTTCAGCAATCAGGCCTTTGGTACCGGCAGGACTCGATATCGATGTGATCGATGGCAAAACTTATGTGTCGATTGTTGCCTTTACAGTAAAAAAAGGACGGCTTTTTTGTACGCCCTCATTTCCGCCGATTTCAAATTTTCATGAAGTCAATGTCCGCGTGTACGTCACCAATAACGGAAAACCCGGGATTTATTTTCTTAGTGTCGAAGCATCAAAAGCGATGTCGGCGTACATTCTGCGAATGATAACGGGCGTTCCCTATGAATTTGCCCAGATCAGCCGCGATGAGCTGGAATTTCAATGTGTCAATCAGAAACGGTCTTTTAAGTTTGGGGCTAAATTCGACCTTGGTGCTGCAATGCATAAAAATGAGTTGGACCGATGGCTGACCGAACGCTATGCCTTATACGTCGACAGCGGCAAAAACCTTAACAGATTTGACATCCACCACATCGAATGGCCGGTTCAAAATATCGTAATGCATCAGCTTATCACCGACTATACGTTCCAAACTTTTGACCTGAAAAGAAATCCCGATATCGTGCACTATTCAACCGGTGTACAGGTTGTCGCGTGGGCTAAACAACAATTGCCATGACCAAGAAAGAACTTCGCCAAAAATACAGAGCAATGCGCCAACAATTGTCGGAACGCGACATATCGCAAGGAAGTCTCGACATCGCGAATCGCTTTTTGCAGCTCCCGATCTGGGAAAAGCAAACGTTTCATGTATTCCTTCCGATCGAGGAAAAGCGCGAGGTCGACACGGAATCGATCCTTCATATCATATCCGGCCGCGAGAAAGACATTGTCATTTCGCGCAGTGATTTCGATACCGGTACGCTTTCACATTATTTGCTCGACGATCACACGGTCATTGTGCGAAATGCTTACGGAATTCCTGAGCCCATTGATGGCGATCTGATTTCGCCCGATAAGATAGACGTCGTCGTGGTGCCGCTGCTTGCATTTGATAGTTACGGCCACAGGATCGGATATGGAAAAGGGTTTTATGACAGGTTCCTTGCCAAATGCCGGGACGATGTCATCAGTGTGGGAGTTTCATTTTTCGACGCAGAGGATGAATTTCATGATGTGGGTCCGCATGACATCAAATTAAAATATTGCGTCACGCCGCATCAGACGTACGATTTCAATCCTGAATCTCAGTGATGTGATCGTCCTCGTGCTTTTTAAACGCTTTTTTGTTGAATACGATCAGGATTCCGACACCGGTTGAGATCGCGGTATCGGCGATATTAAAGATTGCATTGAAGAAAGTGAATTCACGTCCGCCCCAAACCGGGAGCCATGACGGAAGGATATAATCTTCGATGATTGGGAAATACAGCATATCGACGACTTTTCCATGAAAAAGCTTTCCATATGGCTCATCGGCGAAAAGCGTCGCAAGCTTGTTTGTGCTGTCGTCGAAAATGACGCCATAAAAAACTGAATCTATGATGTTTCCGACCGCTCCGGCAAAGATCAATGAAATCGCGACGATCAGGTAGTTAGAACTTTGTTTTTTAACCGCATCCCAAAGCCACCATCCGATTCCGATCACGGCCAATATCCTGAATATCGTCAGGAAAAGCTTGCCATAAGCGCCGGGGATCACCGTTCCCCACGCCATTCCTTCGTTTTCGATAAAATGTATGCGGAACCAATCGAACACGACGACTTCTTCCTGAAGCCTGAAGTTTGTTTTGATATAGATCTTTGAAAGCTGATCGACGAGGAGTAGAATAAAAATGATCAGGCAGGACTTACGTAACGTCATCGCGTTGATTTTAGTCGGCAAAAATAGAGTATCCTAAAGCGAAATCCCAAAAAAATAAATTCCAAATTCCGATGAGCAACGGCTCTGGAATTTGGAATTTAAAAGAATGTAATTTCAATCATCTCTGGAGGTTTTTTGCCTCGATGCTCATCGTTGCGTGGGGAACGATCTTAAGCCTGTCCTTGCTGATGAGCTTGCCGGTCACTTTGCAGATTCCGTACGTTTTGTTCTCAACGCGGAAAAGCGCGTTCTTCAGATCGCGGATGAATTTCTCCTGACGGATCGCCAATTGTGAATTTGCTTCCTTCGACATGGTTTCGCTTCCTTCCTCAAACGCCTTGAACGTTGGAGATGTATCGTCGGTTCCGTTGTTCAGGTCGTTCATGTAAGCGCTTTTTATCAGGTCGAGGTCCGATTTTGCTTTTTCGATTTTCTTAAGGATAATTTCCTTGAACTCCGCCAGATCGGTGTCGGAGTATCTGATCTTCTCATCTATCATTTTCGTCTTATTTTGTTATTAGTATTCTTGTTTTGATGTTATCGAATTCTATTTCAGTTGCGTTTGCCAGTTCGTCATTGAAATGCAGCTCTTCAGCAAGCGTTTCCGACATGATGTAATTTTCGTTTTCCCTGACCGATTCTTCAAGAATTCCGTCTTTTCCAAAATACACCTTTATCTTATCGGTCACTTCATATCCCGAATCCTTTCGAAGGTTCTGGATCCTGTTTACAAGTTCCCGCGCAATTCCTTCCTTCCTCAGGTTTTCAGTGATCGTGATATCGAGCGCGACCGTGATATTTCCTGCCTTTGCAACGAGCCATCCCGGAATATCCTGCGACGTAATTTCGACATCTTCTGCGGCTAAAGTTATACTTTTTCCGTTTACTTCGACATTTATGGTTCCTTCGATGTCAAGTTTATTGATCTGATCCTGAGAAAAACTTTGTATCTCTTTGGAAATCAATGATATATCTTTTCCAAATCGCGGACCCAAAGTTTTAAAATTCGGCTTGATCTGCTTTACCAAAACACCAGATGCATCGTCGAGCAATTCGATTTCCTTGACGTTCACCTCGGCCTTTATCAAATCGGAAACCGCCTCAATTTCAGCCTTTTGTTTCGCGTCAAGTATTGGAATCATTACCTTTTGCAGCGGCTGGCGGACTTTGATCATTTCTTTCTTCCGAAGTGACAATACAAGGGATGAAATGACCTGTGCTTTCTGCATTTTACTCTCCAGCGATTTATCAACAAAGTTTTCAACCCATTTCGGGAATTCCGCCAAATGCACGCTTGTAAATTGCTCTTTCGCAGTGACGGCCGATAAATCACGATATAACCTGTCCATGTAGAAAGGTGCAATCGGCGCGCTCAGTTTCGCGACATTGATCAGGCAGGTATACAAAGTCTGATACGCGGCAATCTTGTCGGTTCCATACTCACCTTTCCAAAAACGACGGCGGCAAAGACGTACATACCAATTGCTCAGATTCTCCTGGACGAAATCGGAAATTGCACGCGCGGCTTTGGTTGGCTCGTAATCATTGTAATAACTGTCGACATCTTTTATCAGCGTATGCAATTCAGATAAGATCCATCTGTCGATCTCAGGACGGTCCTCAAGCGGGATTTCAGCCTCGTCGTAGGAAAATCCATCAATGTTCGCATATAGCGCAAAAAACGAATATGTATTGTATAAAGTACCAAAAAACTTACGCCGCACCTCCGCAACTCCTTCGATATCAAACTTAAGGTTGTCCCACGGATTCGCGTTTGCGATCATGTACCACCGCGTAGCATCTGCTCCGTACTCCTTTAAAGTTTCGAACGGGTCGACTGCATTTCCAAGGCGTTTCGACATCTTTTGGCCATTCTTGTCGAGCACAAGGCCGTTTGAAACGACATTTTTGTATGCCACCTTATCAAAAACCAAAGATGCGATCGCGTGAAGCGTATAAAACCACCCGCGCGTCTGGTCGACACCTTCTGCAATGAAATCAGCCGGGAAATCTTTCCCCTGGTCGATCTTGTCCTGATTCTCAAACGGATAATGCCACTGAGCGTAAGGCATAGCGCCCGAATCAAACCACACGTCGATCAGGTCGGCTTCGCGTCTCATCGGTTTTCCGGACGGAGACACCAGCACAATCTCGTCTACGATATTCTTATGAAGATCCACGAGGTCGTAATTGTCTTCGGACATATTTCCGGCTTCGAAGTTTTTGAACGGATTTGATTTTTGGATTCCTGCCGCGATTGAACGTTCAATTTCAGCGTAAAGCTGCTCAACCGACCCGATGACGATTTCTTCCGATTTATCTTCAGTTCGCCAGATCGGAAGCGGGATTCCCCAATATCTTGAGCGTGACAGATTCCAGTCGTTTGCATTTTTAAGCCAGTTTCCGAAACGTCCTTCGCCTGTTG
>CBDUBP010000169.1:0-6074 GCA_965365415.1 uncultured bacterium
GAAAGGAATTCGACTCCGCGATCTTTCAACTGAGTAACGGTCGAAATGATATCATTCGTTGCAATAGCGATGTGCTGGACACCAGGGCCGCCATAAAAATCCAGATATTCTTCGATCTGCGATTTTTTCTTTCCTTCAGCGGGCTCATTGATCGGGAACTTGATCCGTCCGTTTCCATTCGACATCACTTTACTCATCAATGCCGAATACTCCGTGTTGATCTGTTTGTCATCGAAAGAAAGGAAATTGACGAATCCCATAACTTCCTCATACCATTTCACCCAGGTGTTCATTTCACCCCAGCCAACATTTCCGACCATGTGGTCGATATATTTCAACCCGGTTTCCGATGGACTGTAATCCGACTTCCATTCGCGGTATCCCGGAAGAAAAATACCGTTGTAATTCTTGCGCTCGACAAACACGTGGACCGTCTCTCCATAGGTATAAATTCCCGAACGTACTACCTCGCCAAATTCATCCTTTTCAACTATCGGCTCCATAAATGATTTCGCGCCGCGTTTGACGGTTTCCTCATAAGCACTTCTGGCATCTTCAACCCAAAGTGCGGCGACTTTTACACCGTCGCCGTGTTTTCTTAAGTGATCATTGATCGGCGAATCGGCATTCAGCGGCGTAGTCAGCACCAATCGGATCTTATCCTGCTTTAAAACGTAGGAAGCCTTGTCGCGCACGCCTGTTTCAAGTCCGGCGTATGCCAGCGACTGATATCCGAAAGCGGTTTTGTAATAATGGGCAGCCTGTTTTGCATTTCCCACATAAAGTTCAACATAGTCAGTTCCCAAAAGCGGAAGAAAATCCTGCGCGCCTTCAAATATTTTCTCGAGACCGTAGTCTACCGGTTTGATTTCATTCATTATTTTAATGTATTAATGTATCAATTTAGAAATGTCCCGATGATGGCAGTCATTGCTACATTTTTAAATTTTTAAATTGTTTAATTATTCAACCCACGATTTATAATACTTGCCATCATCGAGTTTCATCGCTTCTTCGGTAACCATCAGTGGCCTGAAAGTATCGACCATGACTGCGAGCTCCTGGGTTTCCGTTTGGCCAATGCTTCGTTCCATTGATCCCGGTGCCGGTCCGTGCGGGATTCCTTTCGGATGTAAAGTAATATGGCCTTGCTCGATGTTGTTGCGACTCATAAAATCGCCATCGACGTAATACAAAACCTCATCACTGTCGATATTGCTGTGGTTGTACGGCGCCGGAATGGATTTCGGATGGTAATCGTATAAACGGGGACAGAATGAACAAACCACGAATGTCGCCGTTTCAAAGGTCTGATGCACCGGCGGCGGCTGATGTACACGGCCTGTGATCGGTTCGAAATCATGGATGCTGAAACCGTACGGAAAATTATAACCATCCCAGCCGATGACGTCGAAAGGATGTGTCGCGTAAACAATTTCGTGGATCATTCCCTCTTTTTTGACCTTTATTACGAACTCGCCCTTCTCATCGTGCGTTTCGATTTCAGAGGGAAGCTTAAAATCGCGTTCGCAAAACGGCGAATGCTCAAGATGCTGTCCGGATTGATTCTTATAGCGTTTCGGTGTGTAAAATGGCGAGAAAGATTCAACATAAAACAATCGGTTGTCTGCAGAATCAAAATCGATCTGGTAAATCATGCCGCGCGGAATGATCAGGTAGTCGCCGTAAACAAACGGAATATTTCCCATCATTGTTCTGAGCGTGCCGCTGCCTTTATGAATGAAGATCATTTCATCCGCATCGGCATTTTTATAAAAATATTCAGTCAGGGACTTCTTCGGCGCGGCCAAACCAATTGTACAATCGCGATTAACGAGCATTGGCTTCCGGCTTTCGAGAAAATCATTTTCAGGCCGGAGCTCAAAGCCTTTTAAGAGCAGTGATTTGATATTCTTGTCGATCGCAATCTTAGGCTCTACGGAGTATGATTTCCTTATTTCCTTGACCTGTGTCGGGCGATGGACATGATAAAGCAGCGACGAATGTCCATGAAACCCTTCGGTCCCAAATAGCTGTTCGTAGTAAAGTCCGCCATTCGGCTTCTCAAACTGTGTATGCCGCTTGTGCGGAAAATTTCCAAGTTTATGATATATCGGCATGTCAATTAGTTGATAATTCGACGAATGAGTAAATTCCGATCGCGGAATATCGAAAAAATAATCAGTTAATCCGCGCCATACAAATATCGGAAATTTTATACGGATGCCATGCATAAATCAAAAAGGCATTCGAACGGGATCCGAATGCCTTTATAATAACTGTAAACTATGCCTCAAGGGTCCGACCAAGCAAACCTTAATGCATCGAAATTTCTCTACGCTGGCTTCTTGAAGTATGAGATGCAATAAAGTACGGCGTGTACGGCAGCAAATATCAGTGAGAAATAATACAGCCCTGTATCGTCGATCGCAGGATCCGAATGATGGATCATCGCTACGATTACCAGCGCAAGTACCATTGCTAGACCTGAACCTGCGACGAACTTATAATTTTTAATGCTGAACATTCCCTGATTTTGGATGCTGTTTTTCATTCCGTAATAAATGTACAGGTCGAAACCAATCATCATCCAAACGATAAGCCTGATCCATGTGTCGAGAGGAAGGAAAACCATCATAAACAGACACACAACAATTCCGGCAAGCGGCACGAATGGAACCATCGGTGTGCGGAATGCGCGTGGTGCCTCGGGCATTTTGCTTCGCATGATAAGCACACCCACGCAAACAAGGATGAACGCGAACAACGTTCCGATACTTGTCATCTCTCCCACAACTCTCGCAGGAACGAATGCTGCAAAAAGGCTTACGAGAACCATGAACATCAAATTGTTTTTAGCCGGAGTCCTGAATTTTGGATGAACCTCAGAAAATACTTTGGGCATCAAACCATCTTTACTCATCGAGAAAAACACGCGGCTTTGGCCCATTAGCATGACCAGGATCACAGATGCATATCCCGCAAGGATCGCAAGCAAAATCGCGTTGTTCAGCCACGGATATTCAGGAGTGATCATTCCCGCAGCGTTCATCGGACCCATTGCCTCAACTGCGACAGCAACCGGCGCGATCCCGTCTTTTCCGGCGAACGCCTGATAATTGACGACTCCTGTCATTACATGGGCAAAAAGAACGTATAGCAGCGTACAGATCCCGAGCGAGAGCAGGATTCCGATCGGCATATCACGTTTCGGGTTCTTAGCTTCCTGCGCTGCTGTCGAAACGGCATCAAAACCAATGTACGCAAAGAACACGATGGCGGCGGCACGGATGATCCCTGAAAAACCGAATTCTCCAAAAGTGCCTGTGTTCTCGGGAACGTAAGGTGTATAATTTTCCGGACGGATGTATTGCCATCCTACCGCGATGAATATCAATACTACGGCTACTTTCAGAACTACGATCAATCCATTTACAAATGATGATTCACGGGTTCCGCGCATCAATATCAACGACATGACCGTAACGATCAGCACCGCCGGAATATTGATGATGCCGCCTTCAAAAGGCGAAAGCATGAAGCGTTCATCTATGAAAATGCCGTAACCTTCGAGGAATTTCCCGAAATAGCGCGACCAGCTGATCGATACCGTTGCGGCGCCAACCGCGTATTCCAGTACCAGATCCCAGCCGATGATCCATGCGACGAATTCGCCCATTGTGGCAAAGGAATAGGTATACGCACTTCCCGCAACCGGAATCATTGAGGAGAATTCCGCATAACACAGACCTGCGAAAATACAGCCTACGGCCGCCACTACAAACGAAATGGTGATCGCGGGACCCGCATTTGATGCTGCGGCAAGACCAGTGATGGAAAACAAGCCGGCACCAATGATCGCGCCGACGCCAAGGGCCACAAGACCTTTTGCGGTCAGCGTTTTCTTAAGTCCTTTTTCTGATTCAGATGCTTCTTCCAGCAACAAGTGCAGTGGTTTCCTTTTCCAGATCGACATGTTTTTTTGTTTAGATTATTTTAAGATTTCAAATATATTGTTTTTTGATTTCATAGTTCGCGCCCGCACAATTAAAATCAGAACCAGAAACCGACGCTGAACCACGTGTATCCACGAGATTCTTCAGGAGACCATGAATATTTGACTTCAAGCGGACCGATCACGGTTTCCATCCCATAACCGATTGCGTAACCGGTACGTTTCTTCTCGGAAAACCAGTCGGAATCGTCGAACAGGTTGTCGGCGATGCTCGCCGCATTTGCTGAAAAATTCAGGTGATGTTTCTTGAAAATCTCGTAATCGAGCGTTGCGGCAGCCTTTATATAACTATCGCCCGAAATGCTGAGAAAATCATAACCATAAAAGGAACGGATGTTATTTACCGGGCTGAAACCGTATCCGCCGAGGATAAAATCGAAAAAGGGAACACTTTCGGGGCCAATGCGAAATCCGCCTTCAGACTGCAGTTTCAAAGTGAGTTTTTTATAGAAGGTGTACGCGATTCCGATATCTGCTTTTGCAATGGAAAATTCATTGAATTGCTGTGTATAATCCGATGATCTCAAATAAGTCTGGAAATCACCCGCAAAATACCAACCCGATTTTGGAAAATACCTGTTGTCGAACGAATCATACTTCATAAATCCAAACAAACTGACATAATTACTGTTTTCAAAAACCGGATTTGTCGTTTCAAGCGTTTCCGATTTGATTTTCAAAAATTTTAATTCCGCCCCGGCGCCGATGAGGAATTTCTGCACAAAGACCGTTTGAAGATACGCCTGGTTAGTAATGTCGGAAAAGTCGATGTTGATCGTGTTCAGGCCGAGTTCACCCAAAAGCGCACCTTCGCTGAAGTCGGTTGCAACATTCCTTGTAAATCTTGTATACCTTGATTTGAACCCAAAGCTGAAATAAAAGCCGTTATCGATATAATAATCGAAATTATATCGTGTGTTGTCGCCCAAAATGAGGTCAAAAGAAGCGACGTCATTCTTAAACAACAACTTTTTGTGCGTAATGTTTGCCAGGACGCCGGTCTTGTATAATCCATCATAGTGGAGGCCAAATTTTAAGTAGGTCTTTACCGGATTCTCGGCAAGTGTCAGTTTAAGGTCGTCGCCACCATCTTTGCCCTCTTCAAGAGAATACGTGATCGAACTGAAATTCTGGGTTCCAGAAAGGTTATCAATTCCGACCTGCAGATCTTTGTAGCTGATCTTCCGTCCCGTTTTAAAATTCAGCTTTCCAAGGACATACGAACGCGTGTAGTCGTCGAGTTTGTTGACGCTGATCCCGGTAATATAAAGGCTGTCGGTTTTTACTTTCGCATCAGGACGTTTGTATTCGCCGTTACGTTTGGCGAGAACTTTCATCTTTTCGAATGCCGCAAAGGCCGCCTCCTCGCCTTTGGAAATGATCGCTTTTCCCTCATCAAACGATATCACGCCAAAACTCGTAATATCAGGTTTGATGTACATGTCGGTTTGTTTGGCTTTCTCCTCCATCGTGCGGATCATCTGCAAATTCGAGATCTGCACCAAAATACGCGTAGCATCACGCAGGGAATTGCGGTCTTTCAGGTCGTCCTGCACATCGACGCCGATAATATACTGGGCACCAAGTTTTTTGATCTCATCGATTGGATAATTGTTAGTCACGCCACCGTCGATCAAAATGCGGCCATCGATCTCAATCGGAGCGAAAAGCGATGGAAAAGCGGCGCTTGCAGCCATGGCCTGCGGCAAATATCCTTTGTCGAGAATGACTTCCTCGCCGTTTTCAATATCGGTTGCGACGCACAAAAATGGAATCGGCAGCTGATTGAAATCGCGGACATGCCGAACGTTATGCGTGAGTTTCGCGAGCAAATTGTAGTTGTAAAGACCTTTTGACAGCGCTGTGGGAATGCCAATCTTGAATTTGTTAAATGTCAGCGACAATGCATAAAGTTCGTCATTGCGTTTACCGTAAAAGCTCTTCGACGATCGCGGGATGTAATCCTGAAGCAAAGCATCAAAGTCGGTGGCACTAAAAATTGAGTCGATCTGCGTTGCGCTGTAACCCGAAGCATACAAACCGCCGACGATCGCGCCCA
>CBDUBP010000170.1:0-5890 GCA_965365415.1 uncultured bacterium
GAAAGGTTATAAAGTCGGTGCCGATGATTACCTGAACAAACCATTCGATTCGGAAGTACTGTTAATGAAGATTAAAGCAATCCTTCAGCGTAAGGCGACCGACACTAAGAATGACCACGTAAAATTCGAGTTCCAGATCGGGAAGTTCCATCTGAATTCGAAGTTGCGATTCCTGACCTTCGAAAATGAGGAGCCGATCAAGCTTTCACCAAAAGAGAACGAACTTCTGAAAATGCTGACACTCCATGAAAATGACCTGATGCCGCGTGAATTGGCGCTGACAAAAATCTGGCGCGACGATAATTACTTTACCTCACGAAGCATGGACGTTTACATTGCGAAACTTCGGAAGTATCTGAAACGCGACGAAGATGTAGAAATCCTCAACATCCACGGTGAAGGTTTCAGGCTGGTTGTCAAAAACAAGGAAAAAGAACAGGAAAAACAATCTTAAGCTCCGGAAACGGGGCTTTTTTTGTGTGGTACTAACTTGCTTTTTTATTGATAAAGTCGATGATGTTGGAAAGATCAGCCGAAATGTCAAACCACTTCGTTTCCTCATCACGCTTAAACCAGGTCAGTTGCCGCTTGGCAAACCTTCGGGTGTTCTTTTTGATCTCCTCGATTGCCTGATCAAGGCTGATTTCACCGCCAAAATATTGAAATAGCTCTTTATAGCCAACGGTTTGCAATGCGTTGATCTTCCGAAATGCAAGTAATTCCTCGGCTTCTGCAAGCAATCCGTCGGCAATCATCTGATCGGTGCGCAAGTTGATCCGCTCATAGATGATTTCACGCGATGCATCGAGTCCTATTTTTATCGGAGTGAAATTGCGTTTGGCATCATCTCCTGAAAGAAAAGTCGAATACGGCTGCCCGGAACTAAGCGAAACCTCGAGGGCGCGCATCATTCGCTGCGGATTTTGAATGTCGACCTGCGCGTAATAATTGGGGTCGTATCGCTCCAGTTCGTGCTGCAGATATCCGATTCCCAATGCTTCGTAATTTTCACGGATTTTTTCACGGGTTGAATTGCTAACTTCGGGAAAAACATCAATTCCTTTCAAAACTGCATCGAGATAAAGTCCACTTCCACCAACCAACACCGCAAAATCATCTTTTTTAAACAATTCGTCCAATCGGGCTATCGCATCGCGCTCAAAATCACCGACTGTATAATTGTCATGAATTGATTTGTGATGGATGAAATGATGCTTTATAATGCTCAATTCTTCTTCTGAAGGAACTGCTGTTCCAACTCTCATTTCTTTGTAGAATTGACGTGAATCGCACGAGATGATCTCACATTTGTAATGCTGCGCAATTTTAATGGAAGTTGCCGTTTTGCCGATGGCTGTAGGTCCGGCAATAACAATCAGGTACTTTCTGTTATTCATAAAGTGGATTCAGCAGCGTGCCACAATTATAACAATATAAAGCGTCGTCTTTATGATGATCGGCACCACAATCAGGGCATCGCTGGGTATTGTTGGAAGCGTGCCTGCTGTAAGCAATCTCTGAAGTCACGATACCGGTCGGAACAGCGATGATTCCGTAACCCATGATCATAATGATGCTCGATATAAACTGCCCAAGCGGTGTTTGTGGTGTAATATCTCCAAAGCCTACCGTCGTGAGTGTGACGACTGTCCAATAAATACTGACTGGAATACTGGTAAATCCGTTTTGGGGACCTTCGACCATATACATGACCGTTCCCATAATCACGCAAAGAACAACGACCGTAAATAGGAAAACCGTAATCTTTACCCGGCTTTTTCGCAATGCAACAATGAGGAAATTCGATGCGCTGACAAAATGGACCAGTTTTAATATCCTAAAAACCCTCAGCAATCTGATCGCTCTAAGAGCAAGCAAAAAGTGCGCGCCCGGATATAACAGATCGATATAGCTTGGAAGTGTTGCCAGCAGATCGACCAAGCCATAGAAGCTGAATACGTACTTGAACGAACGTCGTACCGCAAGCACACGGCCAATATATTCAAGTGTAAAAAATATCGTAATGATCCATTCAATAATCCGCAATTCCGGCCCATAGGCTATATGGATCCAAGTCACGCTTTCAAGCATGAGCGCGATCACGCTGATCAAAATGAGGGCAAGAAGAATGATGTCGAAAAGTTTTCCCGCAGGAGTATCCGCTTCATATATGATCGTATGAAGCTTGATTCTAAGTTTGTTTGAGATTATGTTTTTCAAATTGGGAGTCGTTAACTCAAAAATACGCAAAGATTCAGAATGTCACGATTTTTACGCGGCGATTCTTCATCAGGTAAGATCTGACTGCGGAAAGATGTTCGTTACCGGCCGACATCGGAATCAGGATATTGTGGAATACTTTGATATTGTTGACCTGATAGTTCAAATCGACAAACGCATAGCCTTTGATCTCACCATTTTCGATCAGGATCGCACTGCGTTCCGAAATGCGCCGTCCGCGGTCGACAATAGCCATTGTACGATTCTTTAGGTTTACGCGGTCAAATACCGATTGTACGCGCGCATTATATTTTTCCGAGGGTTCAGCATCGATGCAGGCGCCTTCACATCTTTCCCCATAAGCTGAGCATGGGCCATCCGGTTGTTCATATCCGTTTATTTTGGGACACAGTTTGTAGTCGGATATAATTCGGTTCAGCGCATTCCGGCCTTCCTGGAACGATACGAAAATCCCGTTCCTGCCGGATGTTTTCTCTACACTCAGTTGGCAATATCCATTTTCGTCGGCAGAAGCGATGATTCCCCACGGTGCGGGCTTGATCCGTTTCCTGATTTTATTGAACATGGGTTTGTGGATGCTGATCTCGTCGCGTTCCTTGATCGTAGCAATCAGCTCGCTTCCAGTTTCTTCGTATGTGACGCTGTAAGCTTCGGCTGTAATGCGTTTTGAAATGTTGGCATCCGATGCAAAGTGATGGTTGACGCTTTTTCGGATATTGCGGCTTTTGCTGATATGGATGATAGTTCCATCTTCACGGTGGACATAAAAAATTCCGGTCGTCGATGGCAAACTTTCAACAATATCGAGCAATTTGGGCTCAATTCCTTTTTCGATCTCGCTTTTGATCAGGTTTTTGACGATTACTTTCTCGGAATCCTTTGACAACAACAACTTAAATAATTTCAAAGTCGCCATGGCGTCGCCTGTTGCCCTGTGCCGGTCAGCCATTGGAATGCCGAGGCTTCGAACGAGTTTTCCCAAACTATATGCAGGCTGCCCCGGAATTAACTGCTGTGCGAGCTCGACGGTGCAAAGCGTAGGGGAATAAAAGTCGAATCCGAGCCGCCTGAATTCCGTACGCAGGATCCTGTAATCAAACAAGGCATTATGCGCAACTAAAATGCAGTCGGATGTAATTTCGATGATGCGTTTGGCGACTTCGAAAAATTTCGGTGCAGTCCGTAACATTTCATTGCTGATCCCGGTAAGTTTGACTACGAAGGGTTGTATCGGGATTTCAGGATTGATCAGGCTTATGAACTGGTCTGTGATTTCGTGCCCGTCGAATTTGTAGATGGCGATCTCCGTAATTCCTTCTTCGTTATATTGGCCGCCGGTGGTTTCTATATCTAATATTGCGTACAAGTAGTTTCTTTTATCGTTCGCCGAAAATGCTGCTTCCTATCCTGATCATGTTGCTTCCGCATTCAATTGCGATCTGGTAATCGCCACTCATTCCCATCGACAGAAACGCAAAATCAGGATTTGTGTTGCGGTATTTATCGAAGAGTTCCTTCAAATGGGTAAATTCCTTTTTGATCTGTTCGGTGTCCGATGTGAAAGTAGCCATTCCCATCAAACCTGTTATTTTTATGTTTTTCAACGATTTGAGTTCTGAAGAAGTCAGCAATTTATCAAGCTCATTTTCATCAAGTCCAAATTTTGTTTCTTCCTCCGCAATGTAAACCTGAAGCAGGCAATCAACGACACGATCATGTTTCTTAGCCTGTTTATCGATTTCCTGCAATAATTTCAAACTGTCGACGCCATGGATCATCTTTACGAACGACGCCATAAATCTGACTTTGTTCGTTTGAACATGACCGATCATATGCCACTGAACATCGTCGGGCATTTGTGGCTGTTTGTCACACATCTCCTGGACTTTATTCTCACCGAAAATTCTTTGCCCGGCCTCATAAGCCTCAATCAGCTTGGGTACAGGCCACGTCTTCGACACCGCGACAAGTGTGACATGCGCCGGCAAAGTGGATTTGATCCGGTTGAGATTTTCCTTAACTGCCATTAGATTTCGTATACTACAAGCCCGCTTCTGAACTTGGGTTCGATATAAGTGCTTTTTGGAGGCATGATCAGATGTGCGTCCGCAACAGCTTTGATTTCTGAAATTCCTATCGGATAAAGCAGGAATGCCATCGCAAATGTTCCGTCATCGACACACGCTTTGAGTCTGGATACAGGCCTGTTTCCTGGCACATATTCGATACGGTCGTCGCTGCGCAGGTCGGTGATACCGATCAGTGGCTTTAGAATGCGGTCGTACAGGATATGCGTATCAAGACTATCGATCACGGATGTAAAATTCTTCCGGTCGTCGCGCAGTTTCATTGAATGGAATTCGTTCTCGATATAAATCGCAAATTCGTTCTTTTGTTTTGGCTGATACAATTTCGCGCCTTTGTTTTCTATAATGAAATCTTCCTCGCATCTTCGAAGGAAAACCTCTTTCGTCAAACCGTTTAGATTGCGTATCAGGCGGTTGAATTCGTAAATCCTGACGTTGCTGTCGGCGATCAGGAAACTCATGAAATTTCTGGTATTCGGGTTCGATCCGCCACTTTCCATGTCGAGCAATTCAGCCGAAGCCGAACGATGATGACCGTCGGCGATGTAAATGTCGCCAATCTCTTTAAATCGATCCTGAAGCATCTGGATTTCTTTACCGTCGTCGATACGCCATAAAAAATGCACGTCATTCTTTGTGGTCGAAAATTCGAATTCAGCCGGATGCGATGTCCTTTCTTCAAGCCATTCGGAGATTTGACGGTCGTCGCGGTAGGTCATCAAAACCGGCTCGGTATTGAAGCCCGCAAATTTCATGTAATCCTTCAACCATTCCACGCGATAACTGATCGTATCTTCGTGTTTTTTAATAACATCAGATTTATAATCCGCGATTGAGGTCGCGCAGATCAAACCCGTAAAAACATGTTGCGGCGTAATGATCTTATGGATGTATATCGATGGATGTTCGTCTTCGACCAATACGTTCTCCGACTTGAATTCGTGGTATTTCTGGTTGACTTTCCGAAAACGTTCCTCCGCGCTGGTCTTTTGCGGATCACTGTAAGCCGGATTCAGGATATGCAGGAACGACAGCGGATTATATGTCAGCTGCGCAGCCATCTCAGCCTGGGAATAATCGCCATATGACCGTGACGAAACGAGGCTTACCTTGTCGCGTGTGGGCCGAACGGCACGGAATGGAAAGATTTGCGCCATCAGCAGTTTGAATTATTGACTGACATTAATTGCGGCGGAATTGCGATGAAACCGTCTCCGCTTTTTTGCTCTGCGAATAATCATAAAATCCTTCGCCTGATTTCACGCCGAGTTTTCCTCCTCTAACCATATTCACCAGTAGCGGGCACGGCGCGTATTTCGGATTTTTGAATCCGTCATACATGACATTCAATATTGCCAGGCATACATCCAGTCCGATGAAATCCGCCAATTGCAATGGTCCCATCGGATGCGCCATTCCGAGTTTCATTACGGTATCGATTTCGGAAACACCGGCGACGCCGTTGTAAAGCGTTTCGATCGATTCGTTGATCATCGGCATCAGGATCCTGTTTGCGACAAAACCCGGATAATCGTTGACCTCCACCGGAACTTTGCCAAGTG
>CBDUBP010000171.1:0-5889 GCA_965365415.1 uncultured bacterium
ATGTCACATCTCGGACGGCCAAAGGGAAAAGATGATAAATTTTCGCTTAAACATATTGTGGGGAAAGTGAGTGAGGTTTTGAATGTGGATGTCAAATTTGCCGAGGATTCGCGCGGGGATATCGCAAAAGATGCTGCCAAAGCACTTGCTCCCGGAGAAGTCTTGATGCTTGAGAATCTGCGTTTTTACAAAGAAGAAGAGGCCGGCGATCGCGAATATGCACGGGAACTCGCATCATTGGGCGACATTTATGTAAACGATGCCTTTGGAACGGCGCACCGCGCGCATGCTTCGACAACCATCATTGCTGATTTTTTTCCAAATGATAAAGCTTTTGGGCTGCTGTTGTCGAAGGAAATCGAAAGCCTTGAAAAAGTTCTCAAAGCGAGCGAGAAACCTGTTACCGCAATTCTCGGCGGATCGAAAATCTCCAGCAAAATCACCGTGATCGAAAACATCCTGGACAAGATCGACCACATGATCATTGGCGGCGGAATGTCGTTTACATTCATCAAAGCACAAGGCGGAAAAATTGGAAATTCAATCTGTGAAGACGATAAGATGGAACTTGCCCTCGAGATCCTTCAGATCGCAAAGGATAAAGGCGTTGAAATCCATTTGCCTTCGGATGTAGTGGCAGCGGATAAATTCGGGGATGATGCGCAGACTATGATCGCGCCGATTGATGCAATTCCCGATGGATGGCAAGGACTTGACGCGGGACCGGAATCGCTCAGACAGTTTCATGAGGTAATTGTGAATTCTAAAACCATTTTGTGGAATGGTCCGGTTGGCGTATTCGAGATGGAGAAGTTTTCTCACGGAACGATCGAACTTGGAAAATCGATTGCAGAAGCAACCGATCGCGGTGCATTTTCATTGGTCGGAGGCGGGGATTCAGTCGCGGCCGTCAAACAATTTGGGCTTGAACCACGGATGAGTTACGTGTCGACCGGCGGCGGCGCAATGCTGGAAATGCTCGAAGGAAGAACCCTTCCGGGCATTGCCGCAATCCTGTCGTGAAAATGTTAAAAGGCAATATTAACGGAATTTTAAAGTTATATAACTTTTATATTTTATTACAGAATTCCTATGTTTGCAAAATACAATGACTTGTACAATAAGGAATTGTAGAATTTACCTCGCTCTTAATCACATAAACAAGTACGAAGAAGTTTTTGTAAAACTGTAGAACACAGCTTTCTAAAACCCTAAAAACGTTACTATGAATATAAGACATACTGCATTATCTCTCGTTGCTCTGTTGGGATTCCAATTAAATGCCCAGGAATCCGCGGAAAACGATCCGGTAACGAGTAAGCCTGTTGTTAAACTTTCCTATCTCGATTCGATTAAATCAACTTTTGTTCATGATGCAATGGCATCGTGTGTTGACAGTCTGTGGCTTAAGGAACTCACAAGCCTCGACATGTATTCGGACATTACATCGGATATTGAGACATTTGACTTCGATGAGAAGGTCGATTATGAATTATCGACCGAGTTACTCAAAGAACGTCTCAAAAAGCTTGATGCAAAGTCGCCGTTCAATATTGAGTACAATCCCGGACTGGAGAATCTCATCAAATCCTTTTTGAAAAATCGCAAAAGGTCTTTTGAGAGGCTGATGGCGGTATCTGAATATTATTTCCCAATGTTCGAGGAGGCTTTGGCAAGGCAGAATGTGCCACTTGAGATCAAGTATCTTGCAGTTGTCGAATCGGCATTGAACCCTAAAGCTGTATCGCGTGTTGGTGCAACAGGATTGTGGCAATTCATGTATCAGACCGGAAAACAGTATAACCTCCATATCGATTCATACGTTGATGAAAGAAGCGATCCTTTAAAGGCAAGCGATGCGGCAGCGCAGTATATGAGCAACATGTACAGGATTTTCGGTGACTGGGATCTTGTCCTCGCATCTTATAATTCAGGTCCGGGCAATGTTGCAAAAGCGATCAGAAGATCGGGCGGCCGTCAGAATTACTGGAACATCAGGAAACACCTTCCGAAGGAAACGCAGGGATATGTTCCCGCGTTCCTCGCAACGATGTATATCTACGAATATCACAAAGAACATGGAATCCAGCCCGAAAGAGCGTTGGTCAAGCATTTCGAGACAGATACGATCCAAATCAAGAAAGAGCTGACTTTCAAGCAGATCTCGGATCTTTTGGACATGCCTGTTGCACAGCTTCAATTGCTCAATCCGTCTTACAAAAGAAATGCGGTGCCATCTTATTTCGACAAGACGCATTACCTGAGGCTGCCAAATGATAAGATTGCGCTTTTCACTTCGAATGAAGATAAGATCTATGCGTATGCGCAGTATCAGCAAGATAACCGCGAAAAACCGTATACAAGATTGGCGAGTAACAACAGGAATGATCGCGATAGTGTAGGTGAGAGTTCGGGTTCGGTTGTTTCGCGCACAAAATACTACAAGGTTAAACGCGGCGACAATCTGAGCACGATCGCAGACAAATACAATGTTTCGCTGTCGAATCTTAAAAAGTGGAATAAACTCAGAAGCAATACACTTGTTGCAGGAAAAAGCTTAAAGATACTCACGACTGAGAGAGTTGCCTACAAAGAGAGAACTAAGAAAGCAGATACGATTGCTGTAGCCAAAAAAGAAGCTATTGCAGCGACTTCAGGAAAAGACAATAACAAAAACGAAATCGTCCAGCCAACAGCTGACGGATTTTATACCGTTGAGGCAGGCGACAATCTGACGACCATCGCGAAGAAGCACGGCGTTACTGTAAGCGACATCAAGACCTGGAACAATTTTGATGACAATCATTTATTGGCCGGAACCAAGATCATTGTTTCCAAAAAATCAGATGACGCCGAAGCTGTGGCCGACAATACACAATTTAAGAATGTCGAATACACCGTGAAAAAAGGTGATTTTCTTGGAAATATCGCCAAAAAGAACAATGTTACGATAGATGAGCTAAAGGAATGGAACGATATTTCTGGCAGCAATATTCAGCCTGGTCAAAAACTGATCGTCGGAAAAACCGTGATTGCCGAGACCGAAACTGCAATTGTGGAAAAGCCGGCCAAGAAAGACAAGGTTTCGCAAAATGCCGAGCGTGATGAGCATTATTACGTCAGGAAGGGCGATTCGCTCTTCAGTATTGCCAAAAAGTATCCTGGAATTACGGTTTCGGATATCAAGAAATGGAATGGAATCAAAAATGAGAACATCAAGCCGGGGATGAAACTTAAAATAAACGGCTGATAAAAATATCTTCAATAACTTTGGGCTTTCTTCATAAAATGAAAAAAGCCCATTTTTTTTGCCTTGCCACTTTTTTGCTGGTGATTTCCTGCAAACAGGATCATAAGCGCATTGGTGAAGCATCGGGCGCCATCAATAATATTTCGGTTATCATTGATGATGAGCTTTGGAATGGAGAAATAGGCGACAGCATCCGCAACAAATTTGCATCTCCTGTAATCGGGCTGCCGCAGGAAGAGCCGCTTTTCACCATCAACCAATATCCGGTCAAACTTCTTGAAGGGTTCATGTCGGACAGCCGAAGCATCATCGTCATCAAAAAGCAGCCGGGAAAAAAATTCAAGATCCTGCGAAACGAATTTGCGAAGCCGCAAAATATTTTTCATATCTCGGGTGGAACCGTTTCCGAGCTCCGCGAGACGATCGAAAAGCAGTCGCCGGCAATGATACAGATGATCCGTCAGGCAGAGATCGACGAAATGCGTAAGCGACTGGATACATCGTTGGCAAATATTCCCGACATTGAGAAAGATTTCAAGTTGTCGATCAGAATACCAAGCGGTTATAAAAAAGCAGCAACAGGGCAAAATTTTCTTTGGCTCAAAAAGGACATCATCAGCGGAAATATGAGCATTCTGATCTATCAGGTGCCAATCAAATGCCTGATGAAGAACACAAATGCCGTCGACAATATCATCAAGATGCGCGATTCTATCGGTGCGTTGTATATCCATGGAACAGTTCCCGACAGCGACATGATCACAGAGGAAGCCTACGCGCCATTTCTCTCACAGCTAACGATCGAAGGCCGGAAGACTTTTGAAACACGTGGAACCTGGGAATTGAAAAACGATTTTATGGCCGGGCCGTTTATCAATTATGCGATAGTCGACAAACCGGCAAAAAGGATCATCGTTCTCGAAGGATTTTGTTATGCACCCTCGAAAGAGAAGCGAGACTTGATGTTTGAGCTTGAAACCATCATCAAATCTGCCATGGTTTTATGAGTTACATCGAATGGAAAATAAAGCGATTTAACGAGCTTTCGGCGGGCGAGCTATATCAAATCCTGCAATTGCGTTCAAAAGTGTTTGTCGTCGAACAAAACTGCGTTTATCAGGACTTGGATGGAAAAGATCAAAAAGCCCTACATCTGATTGGTTCCAACAGCGGAAGGATAATCGCATATGCAAGATTATTCGACAAAGGAAGGTATTTCGAATCCGCGTCGATCGGCCGCGTGGTAATCGATCCTGAATTTAGGGGCCACAGGATCGGACATCAGCTGATGAACAGATCGATCGAAGCGGTGGCGTCTGAATTTAATGAGGAAAAAATTACGATCTCTGCACAGGAATATTTACGAAAATTTTATGAAAGCCATGGGTTTGTGGCCGAAGGCGAATCATATCTCGAGGACGACATTCCGCACATCCGGATGAACCGCAGCTAGATTTTTGTAATTACCAGCTCTACCCGCCGGTCATATTCGGCGCCTTTTCCGAGCGGAACGGTATTGCCGTAACCCTTAAATGTCATCCGCGTTTTTGGGATCTTTTTAAACATCAGGTATTTGTAAACTGCCTGCGCCCGGTTTGTTGAGAGCTGGCGTTTTCGCGTATCACGGTCGATTGCTTCTTTTTGATAAGGCGGCGTGCAGCACACATGACCCTGTACTTCAAACTCAAGTTTTTTGTACTTATGCAGCAGTCTCGCAATCTGGTCCAGTTGGGTTTTTGCTTTAAAGGTCAATTTGCTGCTGCCTCTTTCGAACAGCAAATTTTCAATGTAGATGTGGTCTCCGACAATGTGGTTTTTCTGAATCGACGTGTAGAAACCCGGAAGTTCGATCTTTGGCAGGGGTTTCATGTTGAGAACCACATCGACGCGACGGTTTTTCGAACGCTTTTCTGGGAGATTTTCGACAAGGTCGTCGTCGATTAAAATTCGCCCTTTGCCTTCAATAGTGACGATGATCTTGTTCTTGATACCATTATGAAGCAGTGCCTGCCTGATGGTCGCCGCCCGTTCTGTTGAAAGTTTGTGATTGTAGGCTTCTTTTCCGATATCATCGGTATAACCGAAAATCTCGACAGACTCGATACGTGTGGAATCAGTTCGCCGGATGAAATCAACCACAGCCTGTTCCTGCTTTTTGTCGAGCGTATATTTGTCGAATTCAAAATAAACCGACTGAACGACCTCTTCCTGCGCGTTTGCAAAACAAAAAAACAGCAGCGGCAGTATCCGCAATATCTTTATCATCAAATTATATTTCGCCGCGAAGATCGCTTAAATCTTTAGAATCTTGTTGTATTCCGCTGAATTATTGAGGATAGCAATCGCTTTCCTGATTTCGGAATTGTTTTTTGTATAGTATTCGTAAAGTCCTTCTTTATAACGATAGCGCTTGATGACCTCGTCGAGGATCAGGTTTTTGATTTCCTGCTTGTTCTGCTCTATCTGCAAATCCTCACTCCTTTGAAGTGCATTCAGCAGCTGTTGATATTCGGCGGTTATATTCGCATCGATCTTTTCTTTTTTTGCAGCTTCGAGCGTTTTCTTCATCGCCTGTTCGGTTTCAGTATCAAAAGAATATTTCTCTTTTTTCAAAAATTGCCTGAAATCGGCAAAATCAT
>CBDUBP010000172.1:0-5856 GCA_965365415.1 uncultured bacterium
GATTTTCAAATTTATCCTGAATGATTCCGCTTCCGATATTTGAAGTCATGATGATGATAGTATTCTTGAAATCGGCAAGACGTCCCTTATTGTCTGTCAATCGTCCTTCGTCAAGTACCTGAAGCAGGATGTTGAACGTGTCCGGATGCGCTTTCTCAATCTCGTCAAGCAGAACAACAGAATATGGCCTTCTTCGCACGGCTTCAGTCAATTGTCCTCCTTCGTCATAACCTACATATCCCGGAGGCGCACCAACGAGCCTGCTGACACTATGGCGTTCCTGATACTCACTCATATCGATTCGCGTCATCGCATTCTCATCGTCAAAAAGATATTCGGCCAGTGCTTTTGCCAATTCGGTCTTTCCTACGCCGGTAGTTCCCAGGAACAGGAATGAGCCGATCGGTTTGCGGGCATCCTGCAGTCCCGCGCGGCTTCTGCGCACCGCATCACTGATAGCCTGTATCGCTTCGTCCTGTCCAACCACACGCTTATGAAGTTCATCTTCAAGGTGAAGCAGCTTTTCGCGTTCGCCCTGCAGCATTTTCATCACGGGTACGCCCGTCCATTTTGCAACAACTTCTGCGATGTCTTCACGTGTAACCTCTTCTTTAATCAGAGAATTACCCTGCTGGTTTTCGGCAAGCTGTTTTTGGTACATTTCAAGACGTTCCTGCGCTTCCTTGATTTTTCCGTACCGCAATTCAGCCACGCGGCCATAATCACCGTCGCGCTCTGCTCTTTCGGCTTCCGATTTAAAATCTTCAATTTCAACTTTGACATTCTGGATATTGTCGACGACCTCTTTCTCGGATTTCCATCGCGTGAAAATTTCGTTCCTCTCTTCCTTCAGATTGGCAAGGTCAAGTCCGAGGATACGAAGTTTCGATTCGTCATTTTCGCGTTTGATGGCTTCGATCTCAATTTCAAGTTGCATGATCCTGCGGTCGAGCACATCGAGTTCCTCAGGTTTTGAATTGATTTCCATCCGCAATTTCGATGCGGCTTCATCCATCAAATCAATCGCTTTGTCAGGCAGGAAACGTGATGTTATATACCGTTGCGATAATTCTACCGACGCAATGATCGCTTCATCTTTGATGCGGACCTTGTGGTGGGTTTCATATTTCTCCTTGATTCCGCGAAGGATCGAGATCGCACTTTCAGTATCAGGCTCATCAACCACGACTTTCTGGAAACGGCGTTCGAGTGCTTTATCTTTCTCAAAGTATTTCTGATACTCGTCAAGGGTCGTCGCGCCAATGGCACGCAGCTCACCACGTGCAAGCGCGGGCTTAAGGATGTTCGCCGCGTCCATTGCTCCTTCTCCACCGCCTGCACCAACGAGGGTATGGATCTCGTCAATGAAAAGTACGATATCACCTTCGGCCGAGGTAACTTCCTTGACGACAGATTTCAATCTTTCCTCAAATTCACCTTTGTACTTTGCACCTGCTATCAGCGCACCCATATCGAGTGAATAAACTATTTTATCGCGTAGGTTTTCAGGCACGTCCCCGTCAACGATCCGGTGCGCCAGGCCCTCGGCAATTGCTGTTTTACCAACTCCGGGTTCCCCGACCAGCATCGGGTTGTTTTTCGTGCGTCGAGTAAGGATCTGAAGCACACGCCTGATTTCTTCGTCGCGCCCGATGACCGGATCCAATTTGCCGCTGCGTGCGAGTTCATTGAGGTTCTTTGCGTACTTGCTGAGGGAATTATAGGTCTCTTCGGCAGATGCCGAGGTTACACGCTCGCCCTTACGCATTTCGGAAACCGCCGCCTGGAGGCCTTTTTCGGTAATTCCCTGATCCTTCATTACCTGCGCAATCTTGCTCTTCGACTTAAAGATCGCGAATATCAGGTGTTCGATCGATACGAACTCATCATTCATCTTCTTCGCAATGATGTCGGCTTCGGTAAGCGTCCGTACTGCCTCGCGGGAAAATTGGATCTCACCGCCGGAGACTTTAGGGAAACTCTCAATTGTGCTGTCTAGGATCTGCTCAAAAAGCTGCACATTCACGTTGAGTTTCTTTAGAAGAAATGGCGCCACATTCTCGTCTGCCTGAAAGATGCCCTTCATGATATGCTCATTCTCAATCTGTTGCTGGCTGCGACTTTGAGCATGCTGCTGCGCCTGCTGCAACGCTTCCTGAGATTTGATTGTAAAATTATTGATATTCATATTTTTTGTTTAAGTTAACAGGTTATGGATTTGTATTTTTTAAATTTGAGATGCGCGATTTCAAATTAAAGTCCATCTGGAAAATTTCGACAATTTGTCGTGTATTTGGTGGAGTATTCAGACAAATTGTCGTGCCCTGATCTTATGAGTTTACTTGGGAACCTATTCGGCAAACCGGATAATAAAGATACGAGGCAAATAAGCCTTGCATGGAACGATTTAACAGAACTCAAACAACTGGACGACATCGATGTGGCTTCGTTTGAAATGCCGGTCTTTATTTTTAAGCATTCTACCAGATGTTCCGTCAGCCGCATGGCGTTGCGGCAGTTTGAGTCACATTTCGACATCCCGTCTGCGCGCGGCTATTTCCTCGACCTGCTCGCATTTCGCGAGATTTCAAATGAGATCGCCTCACGATACAATGTGGTTCATCAGTCGCCACAGCTGCTTTTGATCAAGGATGGCAAATGCATATTCACTGAAAGCCACGGCGAGATCGATGCAGCCGATCTGAAAGAAAAAATTGAAAACGCATTCAAATCATGACCCTGATCGAAATGTTTTTAAAGGAAATGGACAAGGAAGCGGTTCCAACGCGAAAAATCCTCGCCGCTGTGCCCGCCGACAAACTCGACTGGCAGCCGCACGCGAAAAGCATGACGATCAAAGCGCTTGCGACACATTTGGCCGAACTTCCAACGTGGGTCTCGATTGCACTTACAACCGAAGAACTCGATTTCGCTACAACACCTTATCAGCCGACACCAATCGAAAACAACATGCAACTGCTGGAATTGTTCGAAAAATCTCTCGCTGAGGCGCGCGCGCATCTGGTTCCGGAAAACGAGAAAAAGATGCACGAACCCTGGACGCTTCGCAGTGGAGACACGGTTTTTTCGACGACGGAGAAATGGGAAACGATCAGGCATGCATTTAACCAAATTACGCATCACCGGGCACAGCTTGGCGTTTACCTGCGGCTAAATGACATTCCGGTACCTTCGACCTACGGACCAAGCGCCGACGATCCGGGTTTCTAGCGCCGGATGCGGTTTCTTGAAATAATGTCTTTCAATTTTGCCTTTAAATCCTCCCCGCTGTCATAAACCATCTGTTCATTTGATGGGAACGGCATTGGTTTCCTGTCGAGTAATGGCCTGTAATCGTCATCCGCCGCGCGACGGTCACCTTTTAAAGTTGCATAGATGTGTTCAAATACGAACTCGCTTGCCAGCGGAAAAGTTTTAAGAAGCTGATTGTTATTAAAATCAATATAATCGATTTTCGCCGTCACCTGGCATGATTTGAACTGCCTGAATTCATAGATCGTTGCACGGACAATCTTAATATCGTCCATCATGATTACGTTGCCGAGGCTGTCGCGAACTACATTTCCGTTGCGGTCGATCATCTTCTTGCGGCCCGCTTTGATCTCACGTTCTTTTTTGAACTCCTTTTCCTTTACATGTTCAGGCGAAATCTGGATATTTCGAAAGTTGATGACGATCCCATAATCATAATTGATGTTCTTCTGGCGGTTTGCATGGTAAACAGTCCATTTGTCATCGAGGCCGAATGTGCTAAAGTCGAGCAGGTCTGCTTCAAGCCGCGCGGGAATCATCAATCCGGTTTCATTTTTTGTATACATACTGACGAAATCGGTTCCTTTGAATTGCGCTTCTTCCGACAGTCTTTTCACGTCCTTAAATCCGGGATTGATCCGGCTGAGATAATTGAGATCGTCGAATGCCCGCCGTGCATCGGCCTTATTGCCGGATTTAACGAGTTTTTGCGCGTTCGCGTATAGCTGATCAGACAGCGCATTCCTGCTTTGAATGAGCTCATTCGAATAATCGTCGAACGGAAAAATGGCATTGCGTTTCTTATCGATCAGCCGCAATGGCAACAACGGCCTTATTTTCTCCTGACGCGCGTCAAGTTTTACATAGGTCGTATATATTCTTTCGAGGTTGTTCGGGTTATTTTCTTTTTTCCACATTTCAATGTTCCGCAGATCGCGTTCTTTGGCTTTGACAAATGCTTCTTCCAGCATATACACAAAATCCTGCTTGCGCTCCTTCTCTTTGTTACTTCGCAGATGATCCGTTGCCGTTTCAATTGCGTCATCGTAATCACCCGATGACAATTGTTTCTCAGCTCTCTTTACTCCGCACGCCGCGGTCACGATCAATAAAATCAACAATGTAATTTTCCTCATTTCGTAAATTTTACCAAATATAGAAGATTTGCAAAAAAAAGCCCCATCAAATGATGAGGTTAAAAATCAAGAATTGATATGTTATTTTCCGCTAAAGGTTGGCAATAATTTGGTTGCGACTTCTCCGAAACCAATGCGTACTTTTTCATTTTTGCAAAATCCTTTCATAATTACGCAATCCCCGTCGTTGATGAACTTGCGCTCTGTTCCGTCGTTGAGTTTGATTGGTTTTGTTCCGCCCCATGTCAATTCCAGCATCGAGCCCAAGCTGTCGTACGTGGGTCCGGAAATGGTACCCGATCCCATCATATCACCCGAATTGACGCGGCACCCATTAGAGGTATGATGTGCCAGCTGCTGGCTCATCGACCAATACAAATACTTAAAATTGGAATTGGAAATCACCTGTGGTTCGCCATTATCAGGCATTAATGAAACCTCGAGATTGATATCGAAAGTATTTTTTCCTCTATGCTGCAAGTACGGCAAAGGCGCCGGCTCCTGCTTTGGACCTTTGGTGCGGAATGGTTCGAGGGCATCCATCGTGACGATCCACGGTGAGATCGATGTCGCGAAATTCTTTGCCAGGAAAGGCCCAAGCGGTACGTATTCCCATTTCTGGATATCGCGAGCGCTCCAGTCGTTCATCAACACCATTCCAAAAATATAATCCTCAGCTTCGTAAACAGGGATATTTTCTCCCATTACATTCGCGTCCGTCGTAATAAACGCCATCTCTAGTTCGAAATCGACCAGGCGCGACGGCCCGAAGACGGGTGTTTTCTCGCCTGCCGGAAGTGTCTGTCCCATCGGCCTGTGGATCGGGATTCCCGACGGTATGATCGACGAACTTCGGCCATGGTAGCCGACCGGAATATGAAGCCAGTTTGGCAATAGTGCATTTTCGGGATCACGGAACATTTTCCCAACGTTTGTTGCATGTTCCTTGCTTGAATAAAAATCGGTATAATCACCTATCATTACGGGAAGCTGCATTTCAACATCTTCGACACGGCAGATCACAATATTTCGATGATTCGGATTGTCGCGAAGCAATGCATTCTTTTCATCGAAAATTTCGGCGATGCGGTTGCGGACAAGCCTCCATGTTTTTTTTCCGTCGGATATGAAATCGTTTAGCGTGTCCTGCATGAACATGTCGTCGGTAAGTTCGATACCATCAAAATAACCGAGCGTTTGGAGTGCGCCAAGGTCGATTGCGTGATCGCCAATACGTGTTCCGATCGTAATTACATCGTCTTTGGTAAGGAAAACCCCGAAAGGTATATTTTGTATTGGGAAGTCACTGTCCGCAGGGACATCAAGCCACGATTTCCTGTTGGGATTGTTGGCGGTAATCGGCATTGGCGGTTTGGTTTTACGTAGTTAGATTTAGCTATCAAATATAAAATTATGATTCATTGTACCAAACGAATTTCGTATTTTT
>CBDUBP010000173.1:0-5841 GCA_965365415.1 uncultured bacterium
GTGATGTTCCAGCGTTTTTTTAATCTGTCCATGGCGATAAATTGCGCCAAATTTACGAATTATATATGCGCGCGAAAACCGCCAAGCTGAATGTTATTCACAAGCTGATAATACGTCAGATAATTGTAAAGCATGTAATTTACCTCGTATCCATAGTCGATTCCCGAAGAATAATCTATCGGAACATCGAACATGCCTCCGTAACGCATCGGGTTTGATGCGCGGATGTTCCACTCGTTCACCCAAACGCGGTTTCGCGCTTCGAGATATTGCTGCGAATAATGTCCGCGCGGCTTTGCATGCGCATTGAACCACCCGCCAAAACCGGCATCGATGATGATTACTTCGTACTGAAGCTCGTCGTTTGCAATCCGTACCGTATCACCGACAATGTTCGAAGAAGTATTGTCGATCGTTGTACTGACCGGCTTTTGGGCAGTGCAGCCAACGATGATCAGCAAAACGATTATTGGGAAGGCCAGCAGCTTTTTCATCGCTTTTTTTATTAAAGTTAGCGAAAAATTCAGCGGTGCCATTGGCTTTTACAAACTTTAACGGCCGATACAATGATTTAAGATCTATGATTACAGAGCTAAGATTTAAATCTAAAATCTAAAATCTAAAATCTAAAATCGAAAGTCCTACTTCTTAAATATCCCAACGATCTGCTCCGCAAGCTCAGTCCCGATCCTATCCTGTGCCTCCAAAGTCGCCGCACCGATATGAGGCGTAAGCGAGATCTGCGGATGCATCAAAACCTGGATCGCGGGATTCGGTTCATTTTCAAAAACGTCAAGCCCGGCAAATGCGACTTTTCCGCCTTCAAGTGCCTCGATCAATGCGACTTCATCGATCACACCGCCGCGTGCACAGTTGATAATCCCAACGCCATCTTTCATAGTCAGGAACTCTTCTTCGCCAATCAAATAGCCTTCCTGCGCAGGTACGTGAAGCGAAAGGAAATCCGAATTTTTAATGACATCTTCGATCGGCTCGGTCGCAATTTCGACATTGATCGACTGCCCGTTATAAAAATCAACCGTGATCTGGATGTTCTTAGCCGAACGGCTCGCAGCGATCACACGCATCCCAAGTCCGAGTGCAATCCTCGCCACGGCTTGGCCAATGCGTCCAAATCCAATGATCCCAAGAGTTTTTCCGCGAAGCTCGATCCCGTTCGCATATTGTTTTTTTAACGCTTCAAATTTCGTATCACCTTCAAGCGGCATGTTGCGGTTCGCATCGTGCAGGAACCTAACACCGGTAAACAGATGCGCAAAAACCAATTCGGCTACCGATTCCGATGAGGCGGCAGGCGTATTGATCACATGAATGCCTTTTTCGCGTGCATAGTCGACGTCGATATTGTCCATCCCCACGCCGCCGCGGCCAATGACTTTGAGTCCCGGGCACGCATCGATAATGTCCTGGCGGACCTTCGTCGCGCTCCTTACAAGCAGCACCGTCACATTATTTTCGTTGATATAATTGGCGACCTGCTCCTGCGCAACTTTTGTGGTAATTACTTCAAATCCGCTGCGTCTGAGCGCTTCGATTCCGCTGGGCGAAAGCCCGTCATTTGCTAATACTTTCATTGATCTGCTTCTGTTGTTTTTTGTGCCCGATCCCGCTTTCCGTTTTAGCCGTTATGCCAAAGCGACTTTTTCCTGTTTCGCTGCGCGGCTTCCGGTGGTCGCCGGCAGCTCACGTAAAAAGGGCGCTTTGCCTGAAACGGGCTGCCACTGCAATCGGGGGCATTATGAGGTTCGTTCGAATTCTTTCATCACATCAACCAAAACCTGGACACTGTCGAGCGGCAGCGCATTGTAAAGCGACGCGCGGTATCCGCCAACCGACCTGTGGCCCTGGAGTCCGCTGATGCCGGCATCGTTCCATAATTTATCGAAACGTTCGGTCAGTGATATATCGTTAAGCACATAGGTAACATTCATGTTCGATCTGTCGATGCTTTCCGCAGTTCCCTTGAAAAGCGGATTCCTGTCGATCTCGTCATACAAAAGCGCCGCCTTCGCATCGTTGATCTTCTCAATTGCACCGATCCCGCCCATGTTATCGAGCCATTGAAGGGTCAGCATCGATGCATAAGTGGCAAATACCGGCGGCGTATTGTACATCGAATCCTTTTCGATGTGTTTTTGGTAATCGAGCATCGTTGGGATATTACGTCCTGATTTTCCCAGTATTTCTTCTTTTACGATGATCAGCGTAACACCGGCCGGACCCATGTTTTTTTGTGCACCCGCGTAAATCAGGTCGAATTTCGAGAAATCAAGCTGGCGGGAGAAAATGTCGGAACTCATATCGCAAACTAGAGGCATGTCGACATCCGGGAACGTCTTCATCTGCGTGCCGAAGATCGTATTGTTCGAGGTACAATGAAAATAGTCTGCGTCGGAAGGAATATCGAAATTTTTTGGAATGTAATTGTAATTTGCATCTTTCGATGAAGCAACAACAACCGTTTCGCCCAATCCCTTTGCTTCCTTGATCGCACCCGAAGCCCATGTTCCGGTATCGAGATAGGCGGACTTGCCATCTTTTTTCATCAGGTTGAACGGAACGCGGAGGAATTCCATGCTCGCGCCGCCGCCGAGAAACAATGCTTTATAGCCTTTATCCTGCAATCCCAAAAGTTTGAGCGAAAGTTCGCGCGCATCTTCCATGACCTGAACGAATTCATCGCTGCGGTGTGAAACTTCAAGAAGTGACAATCCCATGCCGTTCCAGTCGAGGATCGCATCAGCCGATTTTTGCAGAACTTCCTGCGGCAAGATGCACGGACCGGCGCTGTAGTTGTGTTTTTTCATTCTTACGAATTTTTTTTAGCAACACAAATTTCGGGAATAGAATAGATAAATCCTTTTGAACAACGGACTTTTTTATAAAAATTTTCTTCTTAACTTATGGCAATCGCAGCAGGAATTCCATCGTGTCGATGCCATCCGCATAATCCCATAATTGTGGCTTCTGGGTTTGGCCAAATTCGATTGAATTCTCGGTCAATCCATCCGATACGATACATTGCAACTGATCGGCATCATTGTCAAGACGTTGTTTTAGCTGATCGATATCATCATAAAACTCATAAAAAACACTCGAAATAGGAGAGGCGTAACCTGAGTCTTCCTTCAACGTCAGAAAGCCATTGTCAAGCAGCTTGAAATTGCTCATCAGAAAAACCGCCTTGTTATAATCGTAATTATTCGCGTATTTTTCATAATTGATCACATCGCGGTACTCATACAAAGCGCCAAAGAGCGTTTGGAAATCGTAATCGCGCGGCACGAAGATCTTGGATACGTTGCGGCACCCGAGTCCGAAATACCTGAAAATGTCCTCGCCAAGCTTAATGAGCTGTTCCGGTGACTCGCTTCCCGTCAGCACCGCAGCCGAATTGCGGTTCTTCCGGATGATCGATGGCTTATCCCTAAAATAATATTCGAAATACCGCGCGGTATTATTGCTTCCGGTCGCGATAACGGCATCGAAGTTTTCGAGCTTTCTTTCGGTGAATTCAATATAGCGGCTGAATTCAGGTTCGATCGCAATCAGGTAACTGGCAAGGAAAGGCAGCAGTTTCTGGTCGTTAGACGACAATTTAACCAAAGCTTTGTGGCCCGACATCAAAACCGACAGAAAATCATGGAATCCAACAAGCGGGATGTTGCCGGCCAAAACCAATCCGACAGTCTTTGGTTCTTGTGCTTCTATATCGTATCTCGAAAGCCATGTCGACAGGTTTTCTTCCGCAAGGGCATCAGCCCAGGATGCGACCGCGAACCGCACCTGTTCAAGCGTATACCAGCCGTTATGTGATTGTGATAGTTTGATCAATGCTTCAAAACCCTCAAAGAATTTTTCGTTGTACGGAACATTGTTTTTACGCGGTATTTCGGTGCGAAATTGCGACAGGAATTTCCCAAGTTGCGCGAATGATTTTATTTTCGTTGATAGCTCCATCCTGATTTGTATATGAATTGTTTTGGGCGTAATTTTGCCGCAAAAATAAGCTTTAATCGGCTTGCGGGCGGATGCGATTTCGGCCGCTCCAAAAAAAATTGCCATGGCCATCAAGATAACAGACGAATGCATCAATTGCGGCGCATGCGAGCCGGAGTGCCCAAACACCGCAATTTACGAAGGCGCCGACGACTGGCGTTATAAAGACGGAACCGCGCTGCGCGGAAAAGTCGTGCTTCCCTCGGGAGAAACCGTCGATGCCGAAGCACCGCAAACGCCAATTTCTGACGACATTTATTACATCGTGCCGGGAAAATGCACTGAATGCAAAGGATTTCATGAAGAACCGCAATGTGCCGCCGTTTGCCCTGTAGACTGTTGCGTTCCGGACGAAGATCACGTCGAAAGCGAAGAAACACTCCTCAACCGGCAATCATTCCTTCACAACGAATAATAAAAAAATCCCGACAATTTGTCCGGGATTTTTCATTGGCAGAGTTAGCAAAAAGAGTCTTATTACGGATTCCGGGTAAACACCTCGGTGGTCACTTTGTCATTTTTATCGTCATAGCTTTCGAGGATAAAATTCCCCTTTTCGTCAAAATATCCAAAAGACGTCCTGTCTTTGGTACGATAGAAATAACTATTGTTTCCTGTACGGCGCATAACCGCTTCGCGTTTTCCTGCAGGGTTTGTAACCGTATAGCCGGCAGGATCCATTGCAAAACGCATCCTGTTGCCTCCTAGTGAATAGTACGCTGAACGGTCGACATCAACCGTCCTTGTTGTTCCATCCGGACCGGTGATGCTGGTAGTCGAAACCACATTTACCTGGCTCGGCTTTACATCCTTATTAAGCTCTTTTGAATCGGCATTGTGAAATTCAACATTTTGAACTTCCTTGGTGTTTTGGCTCTTGACGATCTGTTTCTCGCCTTCAGAATCCTTTACGGTGGTGACGGTCTTGCGGCTGACGTCCGTAACATTGGTGTTTTGTGCCTGGAGCGATCCCGCAAAAATGATGGCAAGCGCTCCAATAATTATATTTTTCATAATTCGTTCGTTAAGTTAACTGAGCAAAGTTACCCTTGCGCTGCCTCGAACGGCTTATATCATTTAAAGGAAATCTTACAAAATTTGAACGTCGGCGTATCAGCCAGTTGTCGTATATTTGCAGACTTTTAAAAAATGCGAATATGAAAGCCGGAATTGTCGGATTGCCCAATGTAGGAAAATCAACTTTGTTCAACTGCCTGTCGAATGCGAAGGCGCAGAGCGCTAATTTTCCATTTTGCACCATTGAACCCAATATTGGCGTGGTCAACGTTCCCGATCCCCGACTTCAAAAACTCGAGGAATTGGTGAGTCCGGAGCGCGTTATGCCGGCAACGGTTGAGATCGTTGATATCGCCGGACTCGTAAAAGGCGCAAGCAAAGGTGAAGGTCTCGGAAACCAATTTCTTGGAAATATCCGCGAATGCAACGCGATCATCCATGTTTTAAGATGTTTTGACAACGACAATATCGTCCACGTTGATGGTAGCGTCAATCCGATCCGCGACAAAGAAACGATCGATATCGAACTTCAGCTAAAAGATCTTGACACGGTGGAGAAACGACTCGAAAAAGTAAAACGCGCCGCCAAAACCGGTAATAAAGAAGCGCAAGCTGAAGAGTCGCTGCTTGAGAGAATAAAAGAAAATTTACTGCAGGCGAAATCGGCCCGCACCGTAGTTCCAAAAAATGACGATGAGATCGCGCTGATGGAAAGCTTCCAGCTGATCACATCAAAGCCGGTGCTGTATGTCTGCAATGTCGATGAAGGCTCCGCCGTAACCGGTAACAAATATGTCGATCAGG
>CBDUBP010000174.1:0-5739 GCA_965365415.1 uncultured bacterium
GGGATCGAAAAAGTCATGGCCGAAAAAGCGAATTATTTCGCCGACGTCTTGGGTTATGACGTCATGATCCTCACCACAGAACAAAAAGGCAGGCCGGCGTGTTATCCGCTCAGCGAAAAAATCGACCTGATCGACATCAATGTCAATTATTTCAGGGACAAAAGTTATTTTCATCCGTCCAACCTCGCAAAGATCCCAAAGCATTTCAGCGCTTGGAAATCGGCTGTCAGAAAGGCGGCGCCTGATATCATCATCAGCTGCAATTATGCGTTCGATTTTTATTGGCTTCCATTCAGTTATCGGGCGGCGGCTAAACTGAAAGAATATCATTCATCGAGATATTTTTACGATCTGTCAAGAAGGAATGCGGTGGGTTTTTCGAGAATCCGCTACTTCATTGATGATTTGATCGAAGCAAAATTCGACAGGCTCATCGTTCTGAATCCGGACGAAAGATCATATTTTCGGTCGAATAATGTTGTAGACATCCCGAATTCGATTGAAGTTTTGTCCGAAGCATCACCGCTAAATAGACCAAGAGCCATTGCGGCAGGACGGATCGCACCTGTAAAAGGATTCGAGACGATGATCCGGGCATGGAAGCAAATAGCGGAAAAGCTTCCCGGCTGGCAGCTCAATATTTTTGGCCAGGGTGAAAATGAATATATACAACAGCTTAAAAGATTGATTGACGAGCTCGGGCTTACGTCAATCGTATTTTTAAACGGAGCGACATCATCTTTGAGATCTGAAATGATCGGCTCGTCGGTATATCTGATGACTTCCAAAACCGAATGCTATCCAATGGTTTTACTGGAATCGCTGTCGGTTGGCTTGCCGGTCGTTACGTTCGACTGTCCGACGGGTCCGCGGCATATCATTAAAAATGGCGAAACCGGAATATTGGTTCCCGATCAGGATGTCGACTCCTTTGTGAAAGAAGTTGTACTTTTGGCGCAAAATCCTGAGGTGCTCCACAAGCTGGGAAAAAGTGCGAAAAACGACGCGGCCAGGTTCTCCAATGAATCGGTCATGCGGCAATGGGTTTCATTATTTGATACATTAAATAGATGATCACATTCGTACCACTGGAGTACTATCAAGCGCTCTACTACTATATCCTGCTGGTTTTTGTGATGATGGTATTCGCACAGTCATTCAACAGTCAGCTTACCTCTTCCGAGAATCTTGAGCGCAAATCGTTCATCGGCCATTTGTTGATGATCTTCACGATACTTTACATGGGCATGCGCCCGATCAGTTTCACATTTGCTGACATGGCCGTATATGCCGAGGATTTTGAAAGTTACCGCCAGGGAATGCCGGTCCGTCTCGAAAAGGATATATTATTTGAGTACTTTATGAAAATTTGCGCGCAGTTCGTATCCGCGGAAGTGTTTTTCCTGATCTGCTGCGTCATATACGTAGTCCCGATGTATCTGTTTTCAAAGAAGAAGTTCGGAGAATTTTGGTTTTACGGGTTTTTTGTATTCATCCTTTCATTTTCATTTTGGGCATATGGGACAAATGGGATCCGGAACGGAATCGCAACATCGTTCTTTCTTCTGGCACTTTCGCGTGATAAGAAGATAAATATCGCAGGATGGATGATCATCGCGATCATGTTTCATCAATCACTCATCATACCGACCATCGCATATGTCATTGCACTTTTCTACAGGAATACGACCGCGCTGCTCATCGGATGGGTGCTTGCCATTGCATTATCATTGATGCTCGGCACGTTTTGGGAGAATCTTTTTTTAGAATTAGGACTCATCGATGAAGAGCGCGTTGTTGGCTATCTGTCGGGAAGCAGTGAATATCTGGATCAGGTGGTGGAAGTACAAACCGGTTTCCGGTGGGATTTCCTTTTGTACAGCGCCTCCGGAATTTTTGCCGGTTGGTATTATGTTGTCAAAAGAGGATTCAGCGATAAATTCTACCACGTTCTTTTTTCCGTGTACATCATCGCGAATGCATTGTGGATATTGGTCATCCGTGCAAACTTCTCAAACCGCATCGCTTACCTGTCTTGGTTTTTGCTCGGCGCCGTGATTATTTATCCGCTGCTCAAGAATAAATTCGTCGGAAATCAACACCGGCTTGTAGGCGGCATCATTGCAGTTTATTTCTTCTTTACTTTTGTCATCAATGTTATCATCGCCTAATGATGAAGAAAATCACTGTTTTCACACCATCTTATAACAGGGCAAATTGTCTGCATAAACTCTATTCGAGCCTGCTGTCGCAGACCAACAAAGATTTCAAGTGGCTTCTCATCGACGATGGTTCCACCGATGAGACAAAAGATCGGGTCGGGGAATGGGTCGAGGAGCGGAAAATCGACATTCAGTACGTTTATCAGGAAAATAAGGGAATGGTCGGCGCACATAATACCGCTCATTATCTGATGGATACAGAATTGTGTGTGTGCATCGATTCCGATGATTGGATGCCTGATGATGCGATTGAAAAAATCCTGGATTTGTGGGACAAATACGGGTATCCTGAATCTGCCGGGATGGTGGGGCTCGATGCTTTCGCCGATGGTTCGATCGTAGGCACCCGTTTGCCGGATGTTAAGGAATGTCGGTTTTCGGAGCTGTATGTCAGATATAATGTTTCAGGAGACAAGAAGTTTATCCACAACCGCGCAGTATTCAACCAATATCTTCCGTACCCTTTTTTTGAGGGCGAAAAGTTCCCGATTACAAGTTATCTTTATCTTCTGATCGAACAAAAACACAAATTGCTGGTGTTCAATGAGGTGTTTTGCATTGTCGAATATCAGCCGGACGGCCTGTCTGCAAATCTGTTCGATCAGTACCGTAAAAGTCCGAAATCGTTTGCCTTTTACCGGATCGCCAAAATGAAATACGCACTGAATTACAAAGAGCGATTTAAAAATGCGATCCATTACGTATCGGCTTCATTAATGACACGAAACAGGAAGTTCTTTAATGAAAGCCCGTTCAAATTAACTACTGCGGCAGCGCTTCCGTTTGGCGTTTTGCTATATTTTTATCTGAAGCATACCAAGCGAAGGGGAATCTTAAAAGTTTAGCATGAAAGGAATAATTGTACCGGGTGTAACCGATATGAACAAAGGAGACCAGGCGTTGGTTTGGGAAAGCCATCGCGTGGCGATGGATACCGGGCTGTTTGAAAAAGTGTTCATCCTGTCGAATGGCGATACACCTGAAGAACGTGAGAAACTATGCGCACAATCGGAGCGGCGCGGGTTCGACATTCTCGAGAATATCCTCAAACATCCGCGCCGCGGGAAGCATCATCAAGGTGAAGTGGTGCGCGAAGGGATCGGATCCTTGCTGAGGCTTGTCGTATTCGCGGTATATGATTTCTGCCAGCTTTCACTGCTGCTGTCGGTTTGCAACAATCGGCGGCTGGTGGGATTCCTGTTCGATAAAAAAACAGTTTCAACAGTAAACACTTTCCGGAACAGCGACGTAATTTTTATTAAAGGCGGCGGTTTTATTCACGCATATGGCGAAAAAACAGCGCCCTACCTGATCTGGTATTTCCTGTTTTACGTCAGGCTTGCCAGGGCGATGCGAAAAAAGATAATCTTTTTGCCCAATTCATTCGGTCCATTTGAAGGGCTGACCGTAAAAAGCCAGGTAAGATCAGTGTTTAAATCAATCGACCGAATTTATGCAAGAGAAGCGCTTTCATCTTCAAAATTGGGGTCGCTTCTTAACCGGAATATCCCCGTGAGCCCGGATCTTGGTTTTTACCTGTCGATGGCTGACGTTACAAATGCCAACGCATTGCTCGATAAATACCGAATTTCTCAAGATGATAAAATTGTCGGCATAACCATCAGGCCCTGGCGCTTTCCGGGCCATTCGGATCCCGAAAGGCTTTATGAGAATTACCTGTCGTCTGTAGTGGCGCTGGTAAATCACGTGCTGAGCCTGGGATACACGGTAGCTTTCTGTAACCAGTCGATCGGGCCCAACACCCACGAGGACGACCGGAATGCCATTCGCGAAGTGATGAAAAGAGTATCGCATCAGAAAATTGTGTGGATCGACGAAGACCTGCCATGCGACGTTTTAAAAGCGCTTTACTCGCGATTCTACGCATTTGTCGGAACTCGTTTTCATTCCGTTATTTTCTCCTTGACATCCTGCGTGCCTTCAATCGCAATCGGTTATGGCGGAAATAAGGCAAAAGGGATTATGGCCGATTTTAATCTCGACGACTTCACGGTTCCGATCGAATCCGTCAGCAGCGAAAAATTGACTTTAATGTTTGACAAATTGGCCGCCGACCATGATCGCGTTAGAAACATCCTTTCGGAAAACAACAGGAAACTTTCTGAAAAACGCACCGAATTGATAGCCGACATCGCGAAGGCAATCGCACCAAAGAAGTGATGAAAAAACTGATCCGCACATCAACGATAGCGCTTTCACTCGATCTTCTGCTCAACGGGCAACTTGAATTTCTGGGCAGGCATTATGAAGTTGTTGCGGTTTCAGGCGACGATCAGCATCTGCAGAATGTCCGCGTTCGCGAGAAGGTCCGCACCTATGGGATATGCATGCAGCGGCAAATTTCGCCTCTTCAGGATATCAGGTCGCTATTTCGTCTGTACCGTTTTTTTATGAGAGAGAAACCCCTGATCGTGCATTCGATTACGCCAAAAGCCGGTTTGCTCTCAATGATAGCAGCACGTCTTGCAGGCGTACCGATTCGGATGCATACTTTTACAGGATTGATTTTTCCCACAAAGACCGGTATTCTCAAAAACGTCCTGATCATGATGGACCGCTTACTTTGCAGCATGGCAACAAACGTTTATCCTGAAGGAGATGGTGTGAGAAAGGACCTGCTTCGGTACAAGATCACTTCAAAAGACCTGAAAGTGATTGGCCACGGAAACATCAACGGCGTCAATACCGAATTTTATGATCCCAACCAATTTGCCAATAGTCAGAAATTGATAACTCGCGCAAAATTCGGCATCGCGGAAAAGGATTTCGTTTTTATTTTTGTTGGGCGATTGGTAGCAGATAAAGGAATTGATGAACTTGTCACGGCATTTACGCGTCTTTTGGACACACGTGGCAACTCGGTGCTCTTGCTGGTCGGCCCGCTTGAGCGCGATCAGTCGCCGATCAAAAAAAGCACCGAGCAGACGATTTCGGATCACCCGCGCATCATCAGCGCCGGTTTTCAGCAGGATGTTCGGCAGTTTTATGCCATCGCCGACGCGTTGGTATTTCCGAGTTATCGCGAAGGATTTCCAAATGTGGTCCTCCAGGCCGGTGCGATGGGTCTGCCTGCCATTGTGACCAATATCAGCGGATCAAATGAGATCATCGAGAATGATAAAAATGGATTGATCATTCCGGTTCGTGATGAATCGGCTTTATTTGATGCGATGATTGCCATGATCGACGATACTGCCGGATATCAGAGAATGGCGTCGATGGCAAGGGCGAATGTTGAAAAACGGTTTGAGCAAAAATTCGTGTGGTCATCGTGGCTCGCGGAATATGAACGATTGGAGAAATTACAGCTTGGGAATGTATAAGAATTACATCAAACGGATCATCGATTTCATTGCGGCGGTCATAGGCCTGATCGTTTTGTCGCCGCTATTGATCGTAATTGCCGTATTTTTATTTTTTGCCAATAGCGGCAAGCCGTTTTTTATCCAGAAACGCCCCGGGAAACACGGACAAATTTTCAGGATCGTAAAGTTCA
>CBDUBP010000175.1:0-5739 GCA_965365415.1 uncultured bacterium
TCCTCCAAAATCCATTCATGGCCGTGTTACCGCAGTTAAAGATGGCGATACGTTTAAAGTGCTCTGCAACGGCAAGGAAGAAACCGTTCGTCTGCTCCACATCGACGCACCCGAGAAAAAGCAGCCTTTCGGAACAAGGGCTAAGCAATATGCTTCTACAGTTTGTTTTGGAAAGAATGTAACCGTTGTCGGAAAGGAGCGCGACCGCTACGGAAGGCTACTTGCGGAGATTTATGTTGGTAAGGATTGCGTCAACAAAAAGATGGTCGCTGCCGGGATGGCCTGGCATTTTAAGAAGTATTCACGCAGTTTGGAATATTCGAATATTGAAAGCAGTGCACGGAAACTGCGCGTCGGGCTGTGGAGCGAGAAAGCGCCCGTACCACCTTGGGTTTGGCGAAAGGCGAAAAGGTCTAAGTCGGCAACAAAAAATTAAACAACCTGTTGGCCCAAATTTGCAAAAACAATCAAAACTGCATTATTTGATCCGATATTCGACAAATAGCGTCGCCTCAACGCGCACCGTTCCGGAATTCATCCCAATGGACTGCGCGGAAACCGATTTTGCCTGTTCGATTCCATAATTCGCATCTGCCAATTCCTCAGGCACCGATGATGTAATTTCCACATTTCCGATCTTTAAAACTTCCTTTTTTCCTTCCGGCAATTTTTCAAGCAGCTTGTCGGCAAGGACGCCCGATTTCTGCAGCGCTTTTGCATACGCCTCATTTTCAAGGCTGTCGATCTTTGAATGGGAATAACTCAGCCCGCCTAGTTCAAGATTCCTGTTTTCCAATAATTCGGTATAGATCTCGTCGAGCGAATCAATATTCTTTATCGTGATGATCAGCGTCGTCGAGCTGTTGTATCCTTCAAATACATTCGAATTGTTGCGCCATGTATAACTCTTGTTCATATCGACAGACGTCGTGAGAATGTCGTTTTTAGGAACGCCGAGCGACTGTAATCTGCCGATCAGCTCATTTGATTTTGTAACAAGGCAATCTTTTGACGATTTGACGGTGCTTTGAAGGCAATTCAATGAGATCCGAAAGGTCGCTTCATCCGGAACTGTTTCCACTTCGCCTGTCGATCTGATCATGATCGTCTTGAACGATGAGTCCGATCCTGAAGATGTATTGCACGATGCGAGGACAAGGATGCAGACAATTGTGATGATATTTTTCATTGGGAATTATTTTGCTCGGGCTGGTGTTCGGCTAATGTATCAAAAATAGTTATATGTGAGATTGATACGCATTATTACAAGTCTTCAACCACACCGCGATAATCCCTTCCCACTGGAACCCAGACGCCACGAACCTGGACGCTCTCGGCAGTATATGCGTCAATTTTGTCGACGGAAATGATGAAAGAGCGATGAATCCTCTTAAATAGATTTCCGGGCAATAACTTCTCAATTTCATGAGTCGGCATCTTTGTAACGAATTCCCTTGAGGTCGTCACAATTTTGATATACTCACGCTGGCTTTCGATATAGGCGATTTCCGAAAAAAGGATTTTGACTTTTTTCTTTTGAACATTTACGAATATGAAATCTTTGTCGGCAAAGCTGTCGTCGGTCGACTTTACTTTATTGACCGCTGTCAGGAAACGATCGAATCCAAACGGTTTCAGAAGATAATCCGTGACATTCAGGTCAAATCCTTCAACTGCATATTGATGGTAGGCCGTTGTGATGATCACGGCAGGCGGATTCGGTAGTGACCGCAGAAAATCCATTCCCTTGAGCTGCGGAAGATGGATATCGAGAAAGATCAAATCGACTGGATGGCCGCGAAGGAATTTAATTGCGGTCAGTGCGCTTTTAAAAGTGTCTTTCAATTCCAAAAATGGCACTAGTGAGATATAATCCACCACAACTTTCATCGCGAGCGGTTCATCTTCAATCACGATGCATCTTAACTTAGACATGGCCCGCAAGATTTATTTTCAGTTCCGCGGTAAATACGGAGTCGCGATGCCTCACATCAAGATCATAATCGGAATACAGCAATCCGAGCTGCCTCCTGAGGTTCGTCAGTCCGATATTTTCCACAATCGGTTTGTCCTCAGATCCGGCTGAATTCTCAACGCAAAATTTGAGATGACTGTTATTGACAGCTAATTTTATGATGAGAAACGCATTATTACCCGTTTCGGAAACACCATGCTTAAAGGCGTTTTCAACCAGCGGCACCAACAATAATGGCGGTATCTGCTGATTTTGATCGTCGACGTCAGTATGGAAATCAACCTGTAGCGAATCGTCATACCGCAGTTTTTCCAGCTCAATGTAATCGGTTATGATTTCAACTTCCTTATGGATGCTGATGAATCGGTCATTTGTTTCATAAAGCATGAACCGCAGGATCTTCGACAGCCGCAAGATTGATTCTGCCGCAAGATCCGATTTACTTATGGAAAGCGAATAGATATTGTTCAGCGTATTGAACAGAAAGTGCGGGTTTGTCTGTGATTTGAGATAATTCAGCTCGGCCGCCTGTTTTTCAAGCATCATCTGCTGCGCCATCTGCCGCAAAGTGAAATTATGATCCAGCACTTTCGCCTCCCCAAAAAAGAGTATCGACGCCACGCCGGTTTCGCCATGGTAAAATGCCTCGTCCAGCAATCGGTAATAAGGTCCGTCCGGACTCAATATGCTGTGACGAAGCTGCGTATAGATATCTAAAGTTTTCCCGATAAGAACCCATCCGTATAAACCAAAGGAAACGATCAAAAGATGCAGTGTGACCAGAAAAACGCCTATAAAAATGCTGTAAAGAAGATTTGACCTTTTCCTGATGATCAGCGGCAGGGCGAATTCATAGAACGCAAAGTTGGCGCCGACAATAAAGATCGTGAGCCAGAATTCATTGAGCGCGTGAACCAAAAAAGTGTCCTGATAATTGACAAAGCTGATCAGCCACAACAGCAGCCACGCGGCTCCGAGGGCCAAATAAAATTGCACGCGTTTGAACCTGACGGTTTTCATCCTGTAAATTTCGGTAAATATATTGCGCATCAGCGAATCGGCAGAACGCGCATTCGGCTGTTTGTAGACGATAACCTGCTGTTTGTTGACGGCGCGCTCGGAGTGACGGATCCTTTGCGCAGATTTGCGTGAAATCAAAGAATCTACCGTTATGAAAAAGTACATGATCCTCATCGCGCTGATCATCTCCACTCAGTGCTGCCTTGCACAATTAACCGGCAGTCAATCGGCTTCCGCCATCGACGAACTGCTTTTGTCACAATTCAGGCGGCTCGCTTCACGCGGCAAAATATTGACGTAGATTTCAAGGGAATTATAATAGGCGCAAAGGCTTTTGTTTCTTTTGGCCTACAAAAGAAAATTCAGAACGAGTTTTTATTATAATTTTACGCTTCTAAAAAAAAGGAGCACTATGGCATCAGGTTTCTTCGCAATCCTCGACGACATCGCAGCACTTATGGACGATGTCGCCGTCACGGCTAAAGTCGCAACCCGCAAAACGGCCGGAATATTAGGCGATGACCTGGCCGTAAACGCTGAGAAAGCCACCGGATTTCTACATTCGCGCGAATTGCCTGTATTGTGGGCGATCACTAAAGGATCATTCCTCAATAAGGTGATCATCGTCCCGATCGCGTTATTGCTGAACGTGTTTTTTCCCGTCGCGATCAAGTTCATACTGGTCGCCGGTGGACTATATCTGGCGTATGAAGGCGCCGAGAAAATCGTTGAATTTCTTTTCCACCGCGACAAGAAAGGTTACAAGGTCATCGAGGAAGTCAGGGACGACGCCGATCTGGAAAAAGCCAAAGTAAAATCGGCCATTACCACCGATTTCATTCTCTCTGTCGAAATCGTCATCATTGCTTTGGGAAGTGTCCTCGATAAATCCACCACGATACAGGTATTGACCGTCTCTGTAGTGGCGATCCTCGCAACAGTTGGTGTTTACGGCATTGTCGCGTTGATCGTACGCATGGATGACGCGGGCCTGAGCCTGATGAAGCGCGATCCGAATCAGGGAATCAGATATTCGCTCGGTAATATTTTGGTAAAATCGCTTCCGATCATCATTAAAGTACTTGCCATCGTAGGCACTATCGCCCTGTTACTGGTAGCGGGAGGAATTTTTGTTCACAATATTGACTATTTGCATCATATTCTGCCGGAATGGCCGGCAATGATCAAGGAATTTTTGATTGGCTTGATGGCTGGTGTTTTGGTGGTGTTGGTTGTGATGTTAGGGAAGAGGCTTTTTGGAAAAAGGAAATAAAACCATTTTAACAGAAGTACCTGCAAGGTTAAAAACGCTCGTCGTGCCTCCTCACCAAATCATTTCTTTTGCCTGGCCGCAAAAGAAACAAAAAGGCCTACGCCTCTTATAATTTTCGGGAAATCTACGTCAACCATTTGCCACGTGACGCGAGCCGCTGCGCTTCCGCATCACTTAGCTACAGGCAAATGATTTCCTCGATTTCTGGCGAAAAATATAAATACGGCGGCGAGCGGCCATTGCGTGCCAATTGATGTTCTTATCATGAATCGGTTTTGAATGCGATTGAATCACAATGGAACGCAAGTTATCTATACAGAGATCCAATCATAAAGGCGTATTTCGCCGGCTTTTCGCCGTATTTATACATTGAATAGCAAGTATCAAGTTTTGCCATGAGAGATGGGCAAATGACAAGGAACGAGGCACGGCTTCCGTCTCGATGAAAAACTGATGCGTAGATTTTCAGTGAAATATAATAGGAGCAAGGCTCATGTTTCTTTTACCTCACCACTCCAATATTTGTTAGCGGTGTTCGGTGAACATCGCAAGCTCGGTTCAGCCCACAAAAGAAAATAAAATAAAGAAATTATTCTGCTTCAATCAAAGGACCATCACTACTATCAAAAACAAACTCCTGCTCCGAAAAATCCAATGTCTCCGTCGTCGCAGCGCGATTAAAAAAATCATTCAGCCCCTTTTGCATTAACAACTCAGTTGTAAACTTCCGACTGTTCGCCAGCACCAAACCATCTTTCGAGATCCTGAAGAAGAACTTCCCCGACGACTGCCGGATCTTCGTAAAAGTAAACTGAGAGACATTTTCCCTTAGTGCTTCGATGATCTTTTCACAATCCGACTTATCGCGGCAGCCGATACTTGTAAATACGGTTTTCCCGCGGCGCGTTGCAAAGGTGAATTTAAAATCCCCGTTGATCCTCTTGCTGATGACAAATGCTCCCATAATAGATGTTAGTCGGCAAAAATAGGGCGTGAGGTGACGGATTGTTGTTGAAAAAAAGATGAGTTATTAAGAGGCTGCCAACTTTTAGTCGTCAGCTTAAATGAACATTCGTCGATTTTACCGCGAAGGCACAAAGACGCAAAGACTAACGATTCGATTTCACTGTTCTTCGAAGTCTCCGACTTCGAAGCCCGCGACTTCGAAGCCTCCGAAATATCCCATTATTTATATTCGAGCGGCGGCGTACATATATTAGCAAAAAAAAGTTCGTGCACATCGAGAAACTAACAATCAGATAATTGAGTTTTAAAGGCGAAGAATTTTTAAGCAGGCTTCGAGGTCGGAGACCTCGAAGAGCGGGTTGTTGTTGAAAAAAAGATGAGTTATTAAGAGGCTGCCAACTTTTAGTCGTCAGCTTAAATGAACATTCGTCGATTTTACCGCGAAAGCACTGTCTTGTCCTGGAATAGGTTGACCATTTTTGATTAGTAAAATGATCGTTCTAAA
>CBDUBP010000176.1:0-5686 GCA_965365415.1 uncultured bacterium
ACGATCTTGTTGCCCAAGATGGGTATTACAAGGAATTGTATCTCAAACAGCTCTCGGAAAAAGAATTGACCTAATTCTTGTTTGGTAAACCTTTTTTTTTCATTTTTGGGAAGAATTTTAACAAGTAACCGAGAAACGATTATGAGAGAAAATGATATGTTGGAAAAAGAGGAGATTTTTTCCAGGGTTTTACGGGCAGGAAGAAGGACCTATTTTTTTGATGTCCGCGCGACCAAAGCCGACGATTACTACATCACCATTACAGAAAGTAAAAAATTCACCGAGGAAGACGGGTCGTTTCACTTCAAAAAACATAAAATTTATCTTTATAAGGAAGATTTCGCGGCGTTCCAGGACATCCTGGGCGAAATGACATCTTATGTTCTGGACAACAAAGGCGAAGAAGTTATTTCGGAAAAGCACCAGAAGGATTTCAAGAGAGAATTCGTCACGGAACGAACCGGCGAACCACAGACGGCCAGTTATACGGATGTAAGTTTCGACGATATATAAAATAAAGCCCGGCAAGTCCGGGTTTTTTTATGCGATGCGCAGACCATTTTGCGATGGCTGGTCGATTGTAAGCAGATTGACATCATCGCCATCAACGGCGCCCAGTACAAGGCACTCACTCATGTAGTTGCCTATTTGCTTTTTAGGAAAATTGACGATCGCGATCACTTGTTTCCCGACCAATGCATCTTTCGAATAACGTTTTGTAATCTGCGCCGATGTTTTCCGGATGCCCAGCGGTCCGAAATCAATTTCAAGTTTGTACGCAGGTTTTCGCGCTTCAGGAAAATCATTTGCGGATATGATCGTTCCGACGCGCATGTCTACGCGTTCAAATTCTGTCCATAACAATTCTTTCTGTTCCATAGATGCTTCGATTATTAAGGTGCACTCTCCAACCCCGACTTAAAAAGTAGAATTTAGAATTTTCAATCTATCCTCTTTCTTCTTTCCTCTTTCTTCTTTCTTCTTTCTTCTTTCTCCATTCCTCCCTATATTTATCCCTCAACTAATAGTCATGGCCCAAACCGAATCGAAAATGCTTGCACTGGGAACGTCTGCGCCCGAATTTAAATTAAAAGATACCAATTCAAATGACACCTTTTCTTTCGCAGACCTTCGCGGCACGAAAGGAACCGTCGTAATGTTCATCTGCAATCACTGTCCGTTTGTGCATCATGCATTGCCCGAAATACAGATGATCGCTAATGATTACCGCGTCCAGGGCATCGGTTTTATCGCAATTTCGAGCAATGACGTATTCAAGTATCCGCAGGACGGACCGGAGCAGATGAAAGAATTTGCGTTCCGTAATCGGTTCCACTTTCCATATCTTTATGATGAAACGCAGGAAGTCGCCAAAGCCTTTGATGCAGCCTGCACACCGGATTTTTATTTATTTGACGATCGTGATCGGTTATTTTACAGAGGCCGGCTCGACGATTCGCGTCCCGGAAATGGGATCCCGTTAAGCGGCAGCGATTTACGGAACGCGATCGATTCGGTGATCTACAACCGGACTTTTACCGCGGAACAAAAGCCGAGTATCGGCTGCGGAATCAAATGGAGATAATGTAAAGTTCATTTGTTGATATGGTTTTCTGTTGATGTGTATACGAACCGAATAAACAAATAACCACATCAGCGCATCAACTTCTTCAAAACCACATCAACCGGTTTATTTACCCTTCGGCCGAACTGCATAGCCTGTTGTTGTGCCTGCGATGTACATAGAACGTACATATTGAAGGCATACAGCTGGATGATGCTGTCCTCATATTTTCCTTTCGGATCGGAAATCTTTACACGCATTTGGTCGGCGGGGAATTCATTGGTCACCGATAACAGCCAGACGTCTTTTGCAAACGGAAAAAACCATCGCGTACTTTCGTGGTCATAGCCGACGCGATTCCCTGCGTGGTCGATCTTGTAGTTTCTGGAGAAATGCAGTACTTCGTCCTTGCTCTTCCAGCTGTATTTGTTCGATGAATTGACAACATCATTACCCGCGCTATCCGCCAGTGTGATCTTTAAATCCGCGATATTCTCCTTCTTTCCATCTTCATGCACGTGCAACACGATATACGACGTAAAGTCGTACCCGCAATGCTGCTGCGCACCGGCAGCGACCGTGAATAACAATATCATTAAAATGGTGCGCATGGAAGTACTATCAACAAATAAACAAAAGTCAGATCAAACTACTTCACGTCCATCAATTCGACATCGAAGATCAGCGTGGCATTTGGCGGAATGACGCCACCGGCGCCATACTCACCATATCCTAAATATGGAGGTATAACAAAACGGGCTTTGTCGCCTACCTGAAGCAAAGCGATGCCCTCGTCCCAGCCTTCAATGACATTGCCACGGCCAAGTGGAAATTCGATCGGTTTTTTACGCGAATATGAATTGTCGAAAATCTTTCCGTTTTCGAGAGAGCCCGAATAATGGACGGAAACCGTTTTCCCTGCTTCGGCTTTTTTGCCGTCACCTTTTTGGATGATCTTATAACGAAGTCCGCTTTCCGTTCTATCGAAACCTGCGGCGAGCTGTTCCATTTTGGCTTCTGCTGCGTCGCGCTCTGCAGCTTCACGTTTGGCGCGCGAACCTTCAAAAGTGCGGAAAGCTTCGATTGCGTTCCATTTCTTCGCTTCGTCGCCTTCACGGATGATTTCGACGCTCTGCATCTCATCACCTTGCGCTATAGCATCAACAACATCCTGACCTTCGACAACTTTTCCAAAAACGGTATGCTTGTCGTCGAGCCACGGTGTTGCGGTATGTGTAATGAAAAATTGTGAACCGTTGCTACCCGGACCTGAGTTCGCCATCGACAGGACTCCGGGCGCATCATGACGCAATTCCGGATGAAATTCATCGTCGAACTTATAACCCGGACCGCCGCTTCCGGTTCCGTTCGGGTCGCCGCCCTGGATCATGAATTCGGCAATGACACGGTGGAATTTAAGTCCATCGTAAAAAGGTTTCCCCTGTGGACGTGCGATATTCTCGAGATTTCCTTCCGCAAGCGCGACGAAATTGCCGACAGTTCCGGGTGCAAGATCATGTGCAAGTTTGACCAATATTGAGCCTTTTGGCGTAATGAATTTCGCGTATATTCCGTTTTCCATGATGATTCTTTTAAAAATGAAACGCAAATTTACGAATAAGCGTTGGACGCGATAAAAATAAATTACCTTCAATTCACTTTTGGCTAAAAAAGTAAATGAAGATTATTTACAAATCATTACGATGCGCTACCTTTATTAGCTTAATAATTTAAAGACCCGTAATGGATGCTGCAGACCTTTTAGCACTGGCGGACGAATTTGGGAGTCCGCTATATGTCTACGATTCCGAGAAAATACAATCGCAGTTTCACAAGCTCAAGAAGGCTTTTTCAAGAGTCCCGAAACTGAAGATAAACTATGCCGTTAAAGCGCTGTCGAACATTTCTATTTTAAAATTGCTTAAAAATGTCGGCGCAGGTCTCGATACCGTTTCGATTCAGGAAGTACAGCTTGGACTTCATGCGGGTTTCGTTCCTGAAAATATCATCTATACACCAAACGGCGTGTCGATGGAGGAAATTGAAGAAGTTGCCGCGCTTGGTGTTCAGATCAACATCGATAACCTGTCGATTTTGGAGCAATTCGGTGCAAAACACCCGCAGACGCCTGTTTGCATACGCATCAATCCGCATGTAATGGCAGGCGGAAACAGCAATATTTCGGTGGGCCACATCGACAGCAAGTTTGGAATTTCGATCCATCAGATTCCGCATTTGCTGCGGATCGTTGAAAATACAGGGATGAATATCAATGGGATCCACATGCATACGGGAAGCGATATTTTGGATATTGAGGTTTTCCTGTATGCATCCGAAATCTTGTTTGAAACCGCGCTGCATTTCAAGAATTTGGAGTTCATTGATTTTGGAAGCGGGTTTAAAGTTCCTTATAAAAAAGGCGACATCCATACTGATATTGATGAGCTCGGCAGGAAACTGACCAAGAGATTCAATTCGTTTTGCCGTGAATATGGAAAAGACTTGACGCTGGCGTTCGAACCGGGAAAATACCTCGTAAGCGAATCCGGATATTTCCTCGCGAAGGTAAACGTTGTCAAGCAGACGACATCGACAGTATTTGCTCAGATCGACAGCGGTTTCAACCATTTGATCCGCCCGATGTTCTATGGGTCTTACCATCATATCGCCAACATTTCGAACCCTAAGGGCAGGGAACGGTATTACTCGGTCGTCGGATACATTTGCGAAACAGACACTTTTGCGAACAACCGACGGATCGCGGAAATCAAGGAAGGCGATATTTTGTGTTTCCACAACGCGGGCGCATATTGCTTTTCGATGGCGTCGAATTATAATTCGCGCCCGAAACCCGCAGAAGTGCTGTGGCATGAAGGAAAAGGCCATCTCATTTCGAAACGCGAGACATTCGATGACCTCATCAGAAATCAGGTAAAAGTTAATCTATAAAGGCTTTCATATGATTTAACGCGGCCTCCCTAGCCCCGATAGCAGCGGAAATCCTTTGAACATAAACCCATTTTTTTGCATGAGTGAAGCTGCGACCGTCGGAAGCTGCGGAACGATCAGCAAAAACGGGTTTTATGGAAAAGATTGCAGCGGATAGCGGGAAAAGCTTCAATTAATTAATTATGAATAATTAATAATGGCTTTGGAGCTTTGTCACTTTGTCACTTTGTCACTTTGCAGCTTAAAAACTACCTTTGCCGCATGCGCATAGACATCATTACCGTCCTACCCGACCTTTTACGAAGCCCGTTCGAAGCATCGATCATGAAACGTGCGATCGATAAAGGTTTGGTGGAAGTTCATTTTCACAACCTTCGAGATTATACCACGAACAAACAGAAAAGTGTTGATGATTACCAGTTTGGCGGCGGTGCGGGCATGGTGATGATGATCCAGCCGATCGACGACTGCATTTCGAAACTGAAATCGGAGCGCGATTACGATGAGATCATCTATATGACCCCGGATGGTGAGACACTGAACCAGCAAATGTGCAATAAGATGTCGATGCTGGGGAACATTATCATTTTGTGTGGGCATTACAAAGGTGTCGACCAGCGTGTGCGCGATCAGTTTATTACAAAGGAAATTTCGATTGGCGATTATGTTTTAAGCGGTGGCGAATTGGGCGCGCTTGTATTGTCGGACGCCATCATCAGGTTGATTCCCGGGGTTTTGTCGGACGAGACCTCAGCACTGACCGACAGTTTCCAGGATAATCTGTTGGCGCCACCTGTTTATACGCGTCCGGCGGAATATAAAGGCTGGAAAGTTCCCGAAATTCTCTTGAGCGGGCATTTTGCAAAAATCGAGAAATGGCGGGAAGACATGGCGTATGAACACACAAAACAGCGAAGACCGGACTTGCTTTGACAATTGACAAATGATAGTTGACAATTGACAATTCCAAAATTGATATTCCCACCTGTAATTTGATCGTAAAAAATTATCAACTGTCCATTGTCAATTATCAATTAATTGCCTATTTTTGCGCCCTCATTAGACCAACCTCTGGCGAAAACCGTGAATGTTGCTCTGATTCAAACTTTAAATAAATCCGTTATGGCAGATTTAATGAAATTCGTTCAGGACGAATTCGTAGCAAGAAAAGAT
>CBDUBP010000177.1:0-5659 GCA_965365415.1 uncultured bacterium
TTCATTTGCGAAGCGGATATAAATTCGGCGCAGCGTCGCTAACCGACGGACTTCAGAAAGACGGACTTACCGATGCATACGATAACAATGCCATGGGCGTTTGCGCAGATGCATGTGCAAATGAATACGAGATCAGCCGCGAGGACCAGGATAAATATGCCATCCAATCCTATGAGCGCTCGGCCAAAGCGTGGAATGACGGGAAATTCGACAATGAAGTTGTACCCGTTGCAGTACCGCAGCGCCGTGGCGAACCGATCATGGTTTCGAGAGATGAGGAATATACCAATGTGAAGCTTGATAAGATCGCCGCGCTGAATGCCGCCTTTACAAAAGAAGGAACGGTGACTGCAGCAAATGCTTCAACGATCAATGATGGTGCGGCAGCAGTTGTTGTGATGAGCGAAGAGAAGGCAATGTCTCTTGGTTTAAAGCCCCTCGCCTATATCCGCAGTTATGCAGATGCTGAACAGGCGCCTAATAAATTTACCACTTCACCGGCGAAGGCACTTCCAAAAGCGTTGGATAAAGCCGGACTCTCATTGAAAGATGTAGATTTTTACGAATTTAATGAAGCATTTTCCGTCGTTGGCCTTGCCAACATGAAAATTCTTGGCTTGGATGCATCGAAAGTCAATGTCAATGGCGGTGCCGTATCGCTTGGCCATCCACTGGGATGTTCGGGCGCACGGATCATCGTAACGCTGATCAACGTTCTTGAGCAGAACAATGCGAAGATCGGTGCTGCGGCAATCTGCAATGGCGGAGGCGGTGCATCGGCGATGGTAATTGAAAGAAATTGATAATCGAGAATTGACAATTGATAATTAGAAGTCATAAAATCTTAAAGTCGTAAGTCTTTGAGGCAGACCTACTTTTTTTAGTTTATGGCCTAGCCCCGATAGAAGCGATATCCTTTTGAGAAGTGAAACGGAGCAAAAGATTTAGCGGATAGCGGGAAAGAGCTCCAGAAATTTAAGATTGAAGAGCTAAGATTTTGGAATTAAGAATTAAGAGTTTGGAATGCGGAAATTAAGATTGGCTTTGTCACTTTGTCTCTTTGTCACTTTGGCGCTTCTATAAATGTTTGGAATCTGTAATTTAGCGATCGTGCCACAGCGCGCCGAACCGAGTGACCGGAGTGAAATCGTGTCGCAGGTCTTGTTTGGCGAGCATTTCGAAGTTCTTGAGCAAACCAAATCGTGGAGCAAGATCCGCATTTTCTTTGACCGATATGAAGGCTGGATCGATTCGAAGCAATTCCGGGTAATTACGGAAGCGCAATTCCAATCGCTTTCGAGGGGCGCTGACATCCTCAATGGTGACCTCGTGGATTATGTCGCCGACAAACATCAGCTATTAATGCCGATCCCGCTTGGATCATCCCTGAATTTTCTCAATAACGATGATATAAACCTCGAAAATTTCAGTTTCGAAGGCATGCGCGTAAACGGCGTCAAACCGAAATCACATTTGATCGAAACGGCTTTCATGTATTTGAATGCGCCTTATCTATGGGGCGGGAAAACCCCGTTTGGAATCGATTGTTCGGGGTTTACCCAAATGGTCTACCGACTGAACGGGTATAAATTGCTGCGCGATGCATCGCTTCAGGCGACACAGGGCGAGGCATTGAGCTTTATCGAGGAAAGTGAGCCGGGCGACCTCGCATTCTTCGACAATGAAGAAGGCCGGATTGTGCACGTCGGCATCATCATGTCGGATAATTACATCATCCATGCGAGCGGAAAAGTGCGTGTCGACAGGCTCGACCATCTCGGAATTTACAATGCCGAGACCAACAGGCATACGCACAAACTGAGGGTCATCAAGAAATACATATAAAAAAAAATCCCGCTGTTTGGCGGGATCTTTTTTTTGTGGCCGATATTATTTTCCGGCTTTCGCTTTTAATGCTTTTCTTTTGTCCATCATTTCAAGCGCACCATACACATTGTATAAAGTGGTGTATACATCTTCATTTTCAGGAGCAAGTTCCGAGGCTTTCTCAAGATAAGGAAGCGTACTGCGGAAGATCTCTTCACGTTGCTTCTTAAGCACTTCATATCGCTTGTTGTCTTTCTCGGATGTTCCGAGCTTATTCATCTCGTCGATGATCTTCTTCTCCGGTTCGAGCTTAAGGATCGCGAGGTTCAGATATGCGTTTGTGTATTTAGGATTGATCTCGATCGCGCGCTTGTAATGCTTCTCAGCCTCCGCAGGATCGTTCGGGGCAGAAAGAACGCCAAGATTGTATACCAGATCCGCATTGTTCGGGTTCTTCGTCAGCGCTTCATTGACAAGCCTTTTATAGGTCGTATAATCCTTTTGCTGAAGCGCAAGATTGGCTTCCTCAAGAATCAGCGATTCATCATCGGGATTCGCGATGCGTGCCTCCGCAATTGCCGCACGGGCTTCTTCCCCTTTGCCCTGGTTGGTAAGAATCAAAGCAATATTGCGGTAGATCTCACCACGGCGCGACGGAACCTTTTCATCACGCGGTGTGTTGTGTGATCCGAGGCGGACGAAATTATCGCGATCAGCTTTCGATTTGAACGATTCCTCCTGACCACTGGCCGCACTTTTAGCATAATACAGCGTGCCTTCACCGGTATAATTAAGGCTCTTTAGCTCCTGATAGTATTTCAATGCTGTCGGATAATCCTGCGCGGTCACGGCATAGCTGGCAGCATAATACAAATTGTCCTTGTCGTTTTTGTCCATCAAATAGACTGTATAAAACAAATCCGCGGATTTTTTGTACTGCTTTGCTTTACCGAGCTCGATCGCACTACTGATAAGCAATGGTTTGTAAACAGCAATATCCTCCCTGATATCATCAGTAAGGATCTTTTTGCCGCTTTTCTTTTCGTAATCCAATACATCAGATGATGCCGCTGCCATCGATGTGATCGACTCAGGGGAAATCTTCTGCATCGCGGCCGCCAGATTCTTTTGGTTTTCGGCGGTACCAAGTTCCACCATTGGCGCAGCTGCCTTGTAATACGCGAAATAGACTTTGTCCGCTTCGGAAGCACTTCCGATCATCGGTTGAACTTTGGTAAGTGTCGCGTTATACTCGGCAACATCCTTCGCCGAAGGCGTGTCTTTGTCGTAAATCTTCTTAAGCGTTTTCATCTCATCCTTCTGGGCAAACGCACCGGTCGAGATCAACGCCGTGAATACTGCAATAGCCAGTTTATTCTTCATGTCCGTTGTTTAAATTAATATTTATTCCTGGTCGTCATCCGAATCTTCAAGTTCGACTTCGGGTGCTTCCATATCCAGTCTGTCTTCTGTGATTTCGGGATTTGAAATCGCGTCGACATTCAACACTGTCTCTCCATCTTCATTTTCGACGATCACTTCTTCTTCGCGGATCACTTTGGTCACAGCGGCGATCGAATCGTTTTCCTTGATGTTGATCAGTCGCACCCCTTGTGTCGCGCGGCCCATCACCCTCAGATCCGAAACCTGCATCCTGATCGTAAGTCCGGATTTGTTGATGATCATCAAATCGTCGGCATCGGTTACGTTATTGATCGAGATCAGGCTTCCGGTTTTCTCGGTGATGTTGAGCGTCTTCACTCCTTTTCCGCCGCGGTTCGTGATCCTGTAATCTTCGAGCGACGAACGTTTGCCGTAACCCCTTTCGGATACGACAAGGATCTCGCTGTTCATATCGTTTACCGAAACCATTCCGATCACTTCATCGTTGTCGTTGGCAAGTGTAATCCCGCGTACTCCCGATGCACTTCTGCCCATCGGTCGCGTTTTGCCTTCTTCGAAACGGACAAGTTTTCCTGATTTTACGGCAATCAGCACCTGGCTTTGCCCTGTTGTGAGTTTAGCTTCCAACAGCTCGTCGTCTTCGCGGATCGTGATCGCAGCGATACCATTCTGGCGCGGCCTTGAATATTGCTCGAGCAATGTTTTCTTGACCTGGCCTTTTTTGGTCGCCATGATAACGTAATGGTTGTTGATATATTGCTGATCCTTTAAATCCTGTGTACAAATGAAGGCCTTGACCTTGTCGTCGCTTTCAATGTTGATCAGGTTCTGGATCGCACGGCCTTTGCTGGTTTTAGTACCTTCAGGGATTTCGTAGACGCGCATCCAGAAACATTTTCCTTTTTGCGTGAAGAACATCATGTATTGGTGGTTGGTCGCCACAAACAAATGCTCAAGGAAATCCTGGTCGCGCGTGGCTACACCTTTCTGCCCGACGCCTCCGCGGTTTTGGGTTTTGTATTCCGTCAGCGGCGTACGCTTGACATATCCTGCATGCGAAATCGTAATGACGACGCTTTCATCGGCGATCAGATCTTCGATGCTTACATCGCCTCCTGCATATTCTATGGTTGAACGGCGTTCATCACCGTATTTGTCGCGGATCTCGATCAATTCTTCTTTGATCAGTTCCATACGAAGCTCCTTGCTTTCGAGCAATGCTTTCAAACGCTCGATCAACTTCATGATTTCTTCGAATTCGGCGCGGAGTTTATCCTGCTCAAGAACTGTCAGCTGACGAAGCCTCATTTCGACGATCGCACGAGCCTGGATTTCAGAAAGGCTGAATCTTTCGATCAACTTCTCGCGTGCTTCATCCCCGTCTTTGGACGAGCGGATCAAGGCGATCACTTCATCGATATTGTCCGAAGCGATGATCAGTCCTTCAAGGATGTGTGCTCTTTCTTCAGCTTTGCGCAATTCGAATCTTGTACGGCGAACCACAACATCATGCCTGTGCTCGACAAAATGATGGATCATATCCTTCAGATTGAGCATCTGTGGGCGGCCGTTGACAAGCGCAATATTATTTACGCTGAAAGATGACTGAAGCTGCGTGTACTTGTATAGTGTGTTCAGAACGACATTTGGAACCGCGTCCCGTTTTAATATGTAAACGATGCGCATTCCCGAACGATCCGATTCGTCGCGGATATTTGCAATGCCCTCGATTTTCTTCTCGTTGACAAGGTCGGCGGTCTTCTTGATCATTTCCGCCTTGTTTACCTGATACGGGATTTCAGTAACGATGATGGCTTCGCGGCCTTCAACTTCTTCAAAATTCACTTTCGCGCGGATGACGATCCTGCCACGGCCCGTCTTGAATGCCTCGCGGACACCTTCATATCCATAAATGACGCCGCCTGTCGGGAAATCCGGGGCTTTGATGTGGTTCATCAGCTCGTCGATCTCGATATCGTGGTTGTCGATGTATGCGAGTGTTCCGTCAACGACTTCCGTCAGGTTATGCGGCGGCATGTTTGTGGCCATACCCACGGCAATTCCTGAGGCTCCGTTGATCAATAAGTTCGGCACTTTTGTCGGGAGTACTTTAGGCTCGTGAAGCGTGTCGTCGAAGTTAAGCTGAAAATCCACCGTTTCCTTATCGATATCGGCAAGAAGCTCTTCGGATATCTTGCGCATCCTCGCCTCGGTATATCGCATCGCAGCCGGACTGTCGCCATCAATCGAACCAAAGTTACCCTGTCCGTCGACGAGCAGGTAACGAAGGCTCCATTCCTGCGCCATACGCACCATCGCGTCATAAACGGAAGTGTCGCCATGCGGGTGATATTTACCCAAAACCTCACCGACGATCCTTGCTGATTTCTTGTGTGCGCGATTTGAAAGGACGCCAAGTTCATACATG
>CBDUBP010000178.1:0-5585 GCA_965365415.1 uncultured bacterium
GGATCATGCTGGTTTATGGTGGCGGAAGCATCTTTAAAAATGGAATTTACGAACAAGTCATCAAAGGACTTGCAGCGCATGAGGTAGTGGAATTTGGCGGAATTGAGCCAAATCCGAGATATGAAACCTGCATGAAAGCCGTACAGATCGTCCGCGAGCAAAATATCGACTTCATTTTGGCCGTCGGAGGCGGTTCGGTGATCGACGGCGTAAAATTCATCTCGGCGGCAAACGGGTTTGAAGGTGACCCCGCCGACATGCTTCGCAAACGAATGCTGATCAAGGACAATGTAGTTCCATTTGGAACGGTGCTTACGCTGCCTGCGACGGGAAGCGAAATGAATTCCGGCGCAGTGATCACGATCGGGGAAACCAACGAAAAGCTTTCTTTTGGCGGTGTCGGGCTGTTTCCGCAATTTTCAATCTGCGATCCGACTGTGATCCTCTCGCTTCCAAAAAGACAGATCGAGAATGGCGTTGTTGATGCCTATACTCATGTACTCGAACAATATCTCACTTATCCGCACGAAGGTTATTTGCAGGACCGGATCGCGGAAGCCATTTTGTCGACGCTGATCGAGATCGGTCCCGGTGTCGTTCAAAAACCAGATGATTATGCGCTCGCTTCGAATTTCATGTGGTGTTGCACGATGGCGCTGAACGGATTGCTTAACAAAGGCGTTCCGACTGATTGGGCAACGCATATGATCGGCCACGAATTAACTGCTTTGTACAATATCGATCATGCAAGAACGCTTGCGATCATCGGACCAAATCTCTATAAAGTAATGTTCGAAACGAAGAAAGAAAAACTTGCGCAGTATGGAAAACGGATCTTTGGCCTAAAAGGCGATGTTGACGATGTCGCGGAAAAAGCCATCGGACATACCGTCGATTTTTTTCATCAGATGGGAATGGATACAAAGCTGTCAAATTATACCGCCGATTACAGAAAAACATCCGATTTCATCGCTGACAGATTCGAAAAACGCGGTTGGAAAGCGATGGGTGAAAGACAAAACATCACCATTGAAAAAGTCCGCGAGATTGTCGAGAAAAGCTATTAAAAATCGAAAGGCGCTTCTGATACCTTCAAAAGCGCCTTTCTCATAACACCAAAACAAAATTTACCTAAACTCTCAATTCATCCCCGCGTACAAAAATGAAATGATTGTTATAGTTTAAGAACGCCTGCGAACCGAGTTCATTGCCTTTTGGATTCATAAAGTCCTGTTAAAGTTGCCGTCACAAATTCCCCCGTTCCCCAACCGGCAAATTGCCGTATAATCCGTACTTTTGAGCAAACTTTTCAAATGGGCCAAAATCCAAAATTTGCAGTCATCGGCGGCGGAAGCTGGGCCACGGCAATTTCCAAAATGTTGTGCAACAATCTGGACGAAATGTGTTGGTATATGCGCAACGAGGACGCGATAGCACACATCCGCCAATTTCATCATAATCCCAATTATCTTAGCTCGGTCGAATTCAACGTCAGCAAGCTGCGGTTGACTTCCGATATCAACGAAGCCGTCTCCTATGCCGACTATCTGATATTTGCGATTCCATCGGCGTTCCTTCATTCGGAATTGCAGAAACTGACAGCGAGCCTCGACAACAAAGTGATCTTTTCCGCCATCAAGGGAATTGTCCCTCAAACAAGCCTTATCGTTGGCGAACATTTCAATGAAACTTTCAGCATCCCGTTTGAGAACATCGGAGTGATCACAGGTCCATGCCATGCTGAAGAAGTGGCTCTTGAACGCCTGTCATATCTTACGATCGCATGCGGGGACGAAAAGAAAGCGGAAGTAGTTGCAAACGCTTTGTCAGGGAATTATATCCGTACAAAGATCACCGACGACATCATTGGGACAGAATATGCAGCGATGCTTAAGAATATCTACGCGATTGCGGCGGGAATTGCGCACGGACTAGGATACGGCGACAACTTCCAGTCGGTACTGATGAGCAATGCAATTCGTGAAATGAAGAAATTTATCCGGAAAGTTCACAGCATGAAGCGCAACATCAACGACAGCGCTTATCTTGGAGATTTATTGGTGACGGGTTATTCGGTTTTCTCTCGGAACCGGATGTTCGGTAATATGATCGGTAAAGGTTACACCGTCAAGAGCGCGATGATGGAAATGAGCATGGTTGCCGAAGGTTATTATGCGGTCAAGAGTGCGTACGAACTGAATTTGGATTATGGCGCAAAGACACCGATCATCAATGCGGTGTACAATATTTTATACGAAGGGAAAGAGGCAAAAACCGTCTTTAAAAAACTATCGGAAAAACTTGATTGATGAATTTCATGAGTGAACGCTGGAAATATCAATTGCAATACGGGCTGGTCTGGGGCCTTGTAGTAACCCTGATTACATTCTTATTCGGATTGACGCAAAAAACCATAGACGAATCATTGACGCTTGGCCTGCTTCTGCGTGGTTTGATCTATTGCGTTATCGGCGTATTTGTCCTGGGTTACTTCCAATGGCGGGCGAGACAAAAACCGCGGCAGTAATCTATCTAAGCAGGATGCCCTCTTTATAGATCACCGGAATTTCTTCCATTGAATCTTTGGAAATCGAATTTGCGCGGAAGACGTATTTGCGGTCATACAACGTATTGCCGATGAAAAAGGTAACCATGAATTCGTTGTTTAAGGCAAGCACGGCATCTTCGATCATTTCAACTTTTACCGCAACATCAGAAGCCACTTCGATGAATCCGTGACGAAGCATCGACGATTTCCTCATTTCGCCTTCGATCGTCCCAAATGCCTTCGACACAACCATGACGTTGCTCAGCGGTTCATTTCCGTTATTGATCAGATATACATTCCAGACGGTGTTCATGAAATCGTCGCTCCATTCGGGGATTGCCGCCATGAAAACGTCTTTGACTTCCGGAATTGTGATATCTTTTTTCATATGGATGATGAATGATGCGCTGAAACCTAGCCCCGATAGAGCCGGTATCCTTTGCGATCCCGATAACTATCGGGAGAGCAAAGATTAAGGCGAAAGCGGGATCAATGCTCCTAAAAAAAATGATGGTGTGATCACTGAATTTTCGACTTTTGACTTTCGACTTTCGACTTTCGACTTTCAAACTTCTAAATACTCGCCTTAAACTGCTCGAGGAAACGCACATCATTTTCGTAAAACATACGGATATCGCTGATCTGGTACAAAAGCATCGCGATGCGTTCGATTCCCATTCCAAATGCGAAACCGGTATACTCGTCGGGATTGATCCCGCAGTTCTTCAAAACATTCGGATCGACCATTCCGCAGCCCATGATTTCGAGCCATCCCGTTCCTTTGGTGATCCTGTAATCGGTCTCGGTCCGCAGTCCCCAATAAATGTCGACCTCAGCACTCGGTTCGGTAAACGGAAAATATGACGGGCGAAGACGGATTTTTGATCTTCCGAACATCTCCTTTGTAAAGTACAAAAGCGTTTGCTTTAAATCGGCGAACGATACATCCTTGTCGATGTAAAGTCCTTCCACCTGATGGAAAATGCAATGTGACCGCGCCGATACCGCTTCATTCCGGAAAACGCGCCCCGGAGAGATTGTCCTGATTGGCGGTTTGTTCGTTTCCATATATCGGACCTGAACGGATGATGTATGGGTACGCAGAAGGATATCCGGATCGGTCTGGATGAAAAATGTGTCCTGCATATCGCGCGCCGGATGATATTCGGGCAGATTCAGTGCGGTGAAATTATGCCAGTCGTCCTCGATTTCCGGACCTTCCGACACATTAAACCCAATATTTGCAAAAATATCGGTGATCTGGTTTTTGACGAGTGAGATAGGGTGGCGCGAACCGACCTTTAGCGGTTCTCCGGGACGCGTCAGATCGCCGTAAATCCCTTTCAGGTCTTCCTGGTTTTCAAGGATTTCGTGAATTGAACGCACTTTTTCCTCGGCGGCATTTTTCAGCTGGTTGATCACCTGGCCGAATTCTTTTTTCTGTTCGTTCGGAACATTGCGGAATTCGGCAAAGAAATCGTTCAGGATGCCTTTTTTGCCAAGGAATTTGATGCGAAATGCTTCAAGTTCTTCCTTGTTTTGAGTCGTAAATGCTTCCGCTTCGGCGATATAGTTTCTGATCTTGTCTGTCATGTGGAAATCGAAAGTCGCAAATTTACGATTTTTTACGGGCGGAAAATTGAAAATGAAATGCTAATCTATCAACTGTTTTTCGATAAAATAATTGACGATCGCTTCTTTCATGAGCACCGATTGTTCGCCCGCTTTCAGTGGCGGAAGCGTTTCGCGGACCTTGTAATGCGGCCAGCCTTCACGGTCGACATAGTCGAATTCATAATATCCGTACGGCTCGAGAAGCCGGCATATCGCGATATGCATCAAATTGACTTTCTCATCTTTTTTAAATTTCGAATGTACCTTCCCGAGTTCCTGGACACCGATCAAATAAATGATCGCGTCAAGATCGAGATCCTCGCCTTTCGAAAATCTGTCCGATAATATCTGAACAACGCGTTCCCAGCGTTCTTTTAATTGTAAATCCCTTGACATGTAAACAATTTGTGGTTAGTTCGTAGTAACTGAAGTTATGGAATATTCGATCGCCGTCTGTGTGGTCAGATTGCCGTTGATAAACTTCTTTATTAGGATCGGGAAGTCAAGTTCGTAGGTGATTTCGTAGGTCGCCGCCGAATTTGGCGTTGTGCTTGTCAACGGAGAGAAAGTCTGCGATGAAATAATATTATTTGTGCTGATTGCAAGAATTCCCTCAAACGAAAAAAGCTGTCTCAAATATGGATTCATATCACGTGCAGGGTTTGAATGATCATCATACTGATATTCCGTCCTCGACTCGGAACTGAACGGCGAAATCCTGATATCGGATTTTTCAAATGCATTTCCGCCGCTAAACTCATAATGCTGTGTTTGGATTGTTTCCCATACATCTTCATCAAAAAATTGACTGTCCAAGGTCATGGCATGGGTACTATCGTACGAAAAAACAGTTCGATACCCGTTGTCGCCTTGAATTTCAGTCAACACATCACCATTATAGATGAAATTGTTAGTATGATCCAGAACTCCATTAATGAAAGTTTTCTGCGTCAGTACTTTCTGTCCCTCATATTCGAATTCGGTCGTTCTCGAACCATAAGTAAAACTTTCGAGATTTCCGCCGTCGTACACGAAATCAGCCACCTGGATTTCCGAGGATTCGCCATCATAGATAGTTTGCGTCAATTTTTTGATCAGCGTCACGTTCGTAGTTTCTGCGGAAGATCCGTTATCGTCTGAACACGAGCCAAGTAAGATCCCGGCAAAAAATAATGCGGGCAATAACTTTTTCATAAAATGAATTTTTACAAATGTAGCTATTCCCGAACCTCTTTCAGCGAATTTTTCGGGATCCAGCCATCCGATCCGTCGGGAAGGCGGACATGCTTCCATTGATCTAGCGTTTCAAGCACGTAGACTTTCGTTCCCTCATGGATGATCGCGCCATCGGAAGCGGTTTCCTTGGGCTCGCTTTTGACCGCAACGATGCCATCGAAGATAATGGCGGGCCGATCATTTGCAA
>CBDUBP010000179.1:0-5585 GCA_965365415.1 uncultured bacterium
GCCGATGCCCTGCGCGCCGATCTGCTTCAGGAGTTTTCCATAACGGTCAAAAATATGGACCACCATTCCCGGATGGAATTGCCCATTGACGCCTTTTACATTCCACGTGTCATTATAGCCATCGCCATTTGGCGTGAAATAGGGCGGGATTCCCAGAACAGAAATTACCTGGCTCGCAACCGCGCACCCGTTCAGGTCTTTAACATATACCGTATGAACGCCGGCAGGCACATTTGGAAAAACGTTCGATTGCTGGAAAGCGTTCAAATGATCCAGGCTGTATACATAATCGCCATAACTGTTTGATGTGAGCGTAACGGTCACAGTATTGAATTCAGTCATGTCGCTGACTTCGATATTCTCGATGATCGCAGTGCTCGATGAAATGACAGGTATGGTCCTGATCTTCATGCATCCGTTCGGGTCGGTAACTTCAACCGTATAGGTTCCTTCCGCGCTGATTGTAAGCGTGGATGATGTTGCTCCGGAAATTGCAACTCCTTCGTAAAACCATTGATAATCGTATGAATTTGCCGGGATTCCCGGTGCGAGGCCCGCATCGATCGTGGTGGTAAAAGTCAAAGAATTGACGCAAACAATATGCGGATCCAGATTTTCATTGGTGTCGATGTCCGGCAAAGGGTTGACCTTGATATTGATCAGATAGATCCTTGAACAGTTGTTACCTGATTCTGATCGTGCATAGAGCGTTTCGGCGACATATGGAGCCAGGTTTTGATAGGCGGATGGATTTGCAATTTGATTGGTTTCCATCAGTGCATCATTTTCGGTAGGGAAGAATCGGATATTTGATGCGGGACCCGGAATGTTGGCTGAGGTCAGGTCGAAAATAAAGAAGCCGTCTTCGTTGCCATCCGTGTCGCATTCTTCAGGAAGATTTATCACAACATTCGGCAAAAGGTTTACCGAAAGGTTCAACATACTGAAACTGTAACAGTTGGTATTAACATCGGTCATCCGAACTGTCAACTGCTGCGGATTTGAAAGATTTGAATAAGTCAGTGGAAGCGCTCCGGTTTCGTTTTCGGCATCTGGCATTGATTCATAAAAAGCAACTGTCAGGTCGGCATTTCCATTAATCAGTGACGGAAGCGCTTCTGCAAGATTGAAGATCGTCAGTCCGTCAGGGGCATTTCCGACATCACACTGCACTAGATTCTGCGTAACCGAAGGTGGAAGCGGATTTACCGTTAATGTTGCATTCGCGGATATTGAACCGCAAACATTGCCGCTCCGATCCAGTAAAACCCTGTAAACGTTTCCATCCATCGAAAAAGTGACGTTTGAAATCGTAAGTGTCGAGGTCGTCACTCCGGAATATAAGGCGTCATCTGAAAGATCACTGAAATTAATTCCGTCGGTCGACATTTGCCATTGAAACGTCACGCCGTCATTCGTGTCGATTGTAAAGGAAGCAGGGCGCGATTCGCATCCGACATTGTCTTCCGGCTGCGCTTCAATGATGATCGGCGTCGGGATTGCGTAATTCGGATTTGGAACTACATAGCCACCGGCGCCGGTCACTATACCGAAGGCATTTACAACAATTGGAGAATTGCCAAGCTGACCGTCATTGTCACCATCGTTAAAACCGGATTCAAGAACATCGCTGCAATCGTCGCCATCGCTGTCGGCCGACACATAATTAAATACGGAATCGCCATCAATGTCACCCATCGCATAATCAAGAAGCCCGCTGTCGTTTGTCGTTTCGACGGAATTTGCCAAACCATTATTGCCAAAAGCGGCAGCATTGCCGTCGATAATTCCATCGTTATTGCCATCGATTGCTCCCGAAAACGATTCATATAAGTCGTATAATCCGTCGTTATCGCTGTCGATATCCAGATGATTTGGAATGCCATCGCCGTCATAATCCGACATCATTCCCGGTCCGAAAACATCGTCGATGCCATCGCCATTTGCATCACTTCCGGAAAGCGGCTGGAAAGCGGGACCCTGTGATTCATAAAAATCGGGGATGCCATCGTTATCCGAATCAGAATCCTGTTGGTCGTGGATGCCATCAAGGTCCGTATCATTGGGCAAACAGAGTGCGGAAATCCTGAAATTCGCGCGTTCGCTCGTCGCATCGCTCAGGTTTTTGTGGGTATATGTGAAAGTTCCGGCCAAGTACGACCTAAAGCTGAACATTCCTGTTCCCGCGGGCAGCGGGTTCGGTGTATTGAGGCGGAATCTGATTTCAAATGAAGAGAATTCGGTGATGCCGCTTTCGTAAATGCCATCGTAATTTGTATCGATCAATAGCTGGTTTCCGGGATTCAGCACAGAAATCGTCTTGTTCGACGGAACGCTGATGATGAATTCGGAATTTAAAGTAAGCCAATCGCTTGCGGGACCCGAAGAAGCATATTCCATCGAAATGCTGACAGGCTGGTCGAAAGCCATGTTATAAGAAACCGAATTCCCTTTTCCGGCAAGCACCTCGGTCACAAAATTGCCGTTGCTGCTTCCGACAAATGGCGCTGCGGACTGCGGACCATTTCCGGGTGGGAAGTTTCCAATAAATGGGTTTGTATATCCGGGTCCGCTGATGTTTCCTGCCAGCGGGTTGGAAATGTCGACGGGGATGTTGCCGTTAGATTCGTCGCAATTTGTTATGCCATCATTGTCGTAGTCGAAATCAACATTATCGTTCGCACCATCGTTGTCGGAATCGTCAGGGCACGAGCTAACCGGTATCTTGTCGGAAATCAGTGTAGTTCCACAAGCCGAAATCGTCGCAGAAACATGGTAGTATCCCGGTATCGTCGGAACGAAATTGCGCGTATTCCCGCCGGCGATCGGCACATCATTGAAATACCACTGGAAAACATCGAATGCGGTGATCGGCGAGACGGATAAAGTTACATTCGGGATGCATGTCGACGCTTCGACATCGATCGTATCAAATGCGACTTCCGGTTTGAACGTGAATCCCGAGTAGAATCCGCCGAATGTCGCTGCGTCGCTCGAGCCGTATGACGCAAGGTAAAGCTGTCCGGAGGAAAGTACTGAAACATCGCCTGAAAGCCCGGTTATGATATACGTCTGGTAATCCGGATTTCCGGCAACGGTATGCGGCCCGTTCGCAATGATGCCGGACGGAAGCCCCGCCAGCGAATGTTCATTTCCGTTTATGACGAAATCCAGGGTTGAACCGGTTTGAGTGATGATCGTGACGCGTCCATCGAATACGCGTTCTCCAATCACGTTTAAATCGGGTATGTTGTCGATGATGCGCGGCGTCTCGCAGCTTAGCGGCGGCACAAAAAACAGTTCCTGATTGGCCTGATCGGGACGGCTGTCATCTCCGATGCTTTGATATGCAAAAATATTTTTAGACGAATGAATGAATAGATTTCCATTTACCCCGTAATCGTCACCGTCGAAAGTCATGTATTGGCCTGCGGCAAGCATGGCTACCGGTGCTGGATTTCCATTGACGAAAATCTGCGTTGCATCTTCATGTGCAATGAGAAGCACGCGTTCAACATCGGTGGTTCCTGTGCCACGGATAAAGATGTAATCGGTTCCTGTACGTTCGGCAGATACGATCTGATCGAAACCCAGGTCGATATTGTTCATCGCGCCGTTTGTACCGCCAAACGATCCGCAGTTCACAACGATCGGTTTGTCGGAAAAGACGAGCGAGCCCACAAGTCCGTCGCGGTTGGGTTCGAAGCCTCCTTCGACTGCAATGACGAAACTTTCTCCAGCATTCAAGACAATAGGTGCAGGATTCGATCCGGCTTCGGCGTTATTGATCAATGAAACCGGAGCAATGATATCTGAGAATTGTACGGTTGTATTATTTTCGGTTGCCAATATCGAGACGAATGTGTAGTGGACATTGCTGTAATTGGGAATAAGTGTGTTGAGCAATGCGCCTATCCGGAATTGTGTCCCGAGCGCTGCAAGTCCTTTTGATACGATCTCACCCGCCTGATTACTCCCGCCGGCGATGATTCGGGCGGTCACGTAGATCAGGTCTTCGGCTTCGACGACAAATCCTTTTGTGGAAAGTACGCTGTTAACGTTTGCGCGGTTTGTGATAAGCTGTGTGTCTTCTCCCGCACCGATATAATAAACATATGGTTCATCGCGGCTGACGGTTCCTTCGACGATCCATCCGCCCAGATTGATGATCCGAAAATTGACGGGCGTCAAACTCGGTGTCGAAAGATACAGGTACTGGTCTTCGGGAACCATAAAATCCGAAGCGGAAAGCGGCGGGATATAATGTGTTTTACTGAACTGTGCCAAACAGCCGGTAGCGACAAACAACAAGATCAGTAAAAATTTTTTCATCCTACCAAAATTAAATGAAATGAGGTTATCTCTTTAAGGTAAAATGACTTTTAATGATTCTGCCGTCCGCAAACTCAATCGTAAACCAATAATCGGATGACGGAAGACTTTTTCCATTTAGCGATCCGTTCCATCCGTCCCCGTTGCCCGAAAAGGTCTTCAAAAGCTTTCCATAACGATTGAAAACCGAGATGATAGCATCGGGATACCTGTTCAGGTTTTTTACTGTCCAAAAATCATTGATCCCATCGCCATTCGGAGTGAAAAATTTCGGATAATCAAGAACAATTATCGAAATCGGCCCTGCAATCCCGCAACCGTTGACATCGTTGACAAAAACGTCATATTCTCCCGGCGCGACGCTCGTAAAATTCGGGTTTGGCTGGAAATTTACACCGTCGATCGAAAATTCGTAATTCCCGATCCCGTCGTATAAGATCGTTACCGAATTCTGACCGCCGCCAAAATCGTCAATTTCGATATCAGTGACATTAGCCATTTCCGAAGCCGTGACCAAAAATGTCTTGGTTCTCGTACATCCGTTGACATCAGTAATCGCGACGGAATAGGTGCCGGGTGCTGTTACATCCAAAGTAGATGCAACTGAATTGTCATTCCATAAATATCCGGTAAAACCGGACGGAGCCTCGAGCGTAATTGTCGTTCCCAAACATAAAAATTCTGTCGAATTGCCCATTCCCTGGCCATCAAATACGTTTACCATCAAAGTAATTGGAATGATGCCATAACAGTCGGGGCCATTTATCGCCCTGACAAAAATCGCCTGCTGGAAAGGAACTGTATTTGAGAAATTGTCAGGAAGCGGATTTTGGGCCAGTACCGCCGAAGCCGCATCAGCATAATATTCGAAATTGAATCCCGATGGCAGGACCGAATTCAGTGAAGGCGTCACATCGGCCGACAAAGAAAACGTCGAGAATCCGTCATTATCAGCATCGCAAACTTCAATCGGCGGTATCGCAGGGACGGGATTATTACTGATCTGAAGATCGACCTGGCCATAGGATACGCAGCCAAATGTATTTTCGACGCGCGCAATAATTTGTCCGGCGGCACTCGAATATGCATTTGGGTTTGATATGATATTCGTCTCGAGCTGGGCATCGGCAAGTGTGGGGAAATATGAAATGCCAAGAAGATTTACCGTCGAGACGGTCATTGCCGGCGCGGCCGAAGTCAGATCGAATGTCGTAATTCCGTCGGCATTATCGTCACATTGAATAATCGCAATG
>CBDUBP010000180.1:0-5551 GCA_965365415.1 uncultured bacterium
AATCGTTCAATGTCAGACAGATCGAGCTTCCGACGGTCGATCCCGGATATTTTTTTTCTCGCCCGTTTGTATTGGTCCCGATATTTCTTTACAAGTTCCGACACGTAATCCGACTCGACTTTCCAATGGCTTCGGATATCGAAGATCATGTTTGGCTGCGTGGTGAATTTGTAATACACACCAAATTTAAGCTGATCGAATAACGGCAAAGTCTTCTCCGCGAAATCTTTCCAAATGATAAGGTTTGGATGCCGGCCGGATTTCTTCAATTCTTTACAAATCGATTCGACCGCCGCCGAAAGAATGGCGATATGCTCTTTGTCCGGCTTGCCGGTAAATCGAAAAGCATTCTGGCCGGTTAGCATGTTATTGCCAACAAGCAGCACGCGCGAAGAAAATCCTTTAAAGAAAAAAGTCCGGATAGAATTTTTAATGCAGTGGTCCCGTTCGCCGAAGGATTTGATTTTAGTAAAATCTAGAAGCTGGCATATCGAGACACCGATAAGATCTTCGCCGTCGAAAATGCCGATAAACCTGCAATCCATGTTTTCAGGAGCAGATCTTTCGAGTACGGTAAGATAGTCCGTAGACAAAAAGATATTGCCCATTGCAACATCGTCCCAGCTCTCAGGAAGATTTACACAGGATTCATACACGCGAAATGAAAGCGAAGGATGCAAACAATTGAAGTTTGCCAAAAGTACTTAAAAAAACAGCTGTCCGGCTAAAGGTCGGACAACTGTTTCATATTATGACCATGAGCAGATGATTCCTCCCATGATTGTAAAGCAGACGATCCAGAAACCTGAGGTGACCATCACATATTTAAAACTGCGGCGCTCATATAAAGCATTGTTGCCGATGAGTGGAAATGCGAAGAACAATCCCGTAATGAAACCGTGAAGTGCACCGTGCCGGAAAGTACGGTATTCATTTTTGTAATCTTCCCAAAATGGCGCGAACGATGGTTTGGCATTCACCAGGTCATTTTCTATCAATCCCATCACGCCCCACTGATGGATGACCAGTGTCTGGAGGATGAAGGACATCAAAAACGCGTAGATGATCGAAAGGATGAAAATTTTCGCCATGTTGGCACCTTTCAGACTTTCCTCCGTATGGCCTGATTCACGCATCCAGATCGAGCCAAAAACTTTGGGGTTGTACCAAATAAAGCCGACAACCAATGTCGATAGCGCCGCCACGAGCAACGCTAAAAAGTTGATTTCCATAAATTGCTGTTTTAGGTTAGTGCTCAAATATAAAGATTTTTCGTTCAAAAGCGCGGTTTTGTATTCATTGTAAGAAAATATATATAATTTATAACTTTATAATGCAGTTCATCGATTAAATTTGCATATTGTCGACCTTTACTAATATATTTGACATGCGAAAAAACCAAATCACACCATCATGAAAAATTTTACCTTCTTATTCATGTTACTAGGATACACCCTCGCAGCATTTGCGGGCGTATCGCCATCGGAGAAAAAAGCGCTTTTGAAATTTAATGAAGCAACCAATGGTTCGCAATGGACGACCAAATGGGATTTTAACAAGCCAGTCGAACAATGGCATGGCGTGACGGTAAAGGACGATAAAGTCGTTGCCCTCAATTTGTCCAACAATAACCTATCGGGTGAGCTTCCGAAAGAAATTGGAAATCTGGTTCATCTTGAGAAGCTGAATCTTTTCCGCAATAAAATCACAGGTGCAATTCCAACGACGGTAGGAAGCATGAAGTCACTGAAATCGATCAATATCGCTTTCAATAAGATCGTCGGAAGGATTCCTTCTGAAATTGGCAACGTTGCCGGTTTGGAATCAATCGAGCTTTATATGAATATGATCAGCGGAACACTTCCGAAAGAAATGGGCAAATTGTCGAAACTTGAGATACTGTCGCTGTTCAACAACGAAATCGAAGGCCAGATACCGAGCGAATTCTACCAGTTGAAATCACTTCGTGTGCTATTGCTCAGCAGCAATAAGCTAAACGGTAAATTGAGCATGGACATTTCGAACCTGAAGAATCTTGAAAACCTGAGTTTGTTCGAAAACAACATGGACGGACAGATTCCATGGGATATCGAAAAGCTTCGCAATCTTAAGGAAATGAATCTTTCATACAATAAATTCAATGGTGTTGTAACGAAAAACCTCGCTGATCTTGATATGATGAACATGACGATGATCAATGAACAAGGAGTTGCCTCTGCATTGAAGATCGACATGAACCGCAATTCGGCTCTTGCATCCGACGACGAATAGTTTTTTTTCAATTTTTATAGTCAGGAAGGACCTCGCCATTGGCGGGGTTTTTTTCTTTTGGACAATTGCGAAATTGCTGTTAAATCAACTTTGGATGTCCGCTTATTATGATTAAGATAACATATAAGCGTTGGAATAAGAGGTAAATTTATATGACATCACTAATGATATGATCACTCAAATTACAGATTTACCATCGAATATGGTTGGATTTCGCGCCAGCGGCGAAGTGACCAAAGAAGATTACAACCCGGTCCTGAAAACGGTTGAAGAACTGGTCGAACGAACCGGCAGGCTAAACTTTTTACTTTATCTCGACACATCGCCGGCTAATTTCACGATCGGTGCGTGGATGAAAGACATGCTGCTCGGAGTTAAAAATCTCACCAAATGGAATCGGGCTGCACTCATTTCTGATTCGGAAGGCGTCATTGCCTTTACGGATGCCTTCAGCAAAGTGGCACCGGGCGAATTTCGCGGCTTTAAGAAATCGGAATATGACGAAGCGGTCAGATGGACATCAGAAGAAACCAATTAATACATATATCATGGGGGAATTCAAGGATAATTTTAAAACGGAATCAGTAAAGAAATTGAAAGAACTTGCCGAGGATGCAGGCATCTGCATGTTTTGCACTCAGCTCGACCAATTGCCTATCGCGGCACGGCCGATGGCTGTACAAGAAGTCGACGATCACGGGAATTTGTGGTTTATCAGTAATGCACGAAGCAATAAGAATTTCGAAATTAAGCACGACGATAAGGTTCAATTATTTTTCAGCAAGATGTCGACTTCGCACTATTTGTCGGTGTTTGGCCATGCAGCGATTTATACTAACAAATCGACCATAGAAGAACATTGGACACCTGTCGCAAAAACTTGGTTCCAGGAAGGCAAGGATGATCCCGATGTGACCGTGATCCGGGTTTCGCCGACGGACGCATATTATTGGGACACCAAAGATGGCAAGGCCGTAATGTTTATCAAATGGGCGGCAGCAGCCATGGGCGCCAAAACCGATGATGGCGGGATCGAGGGAAATATCAGGGTGTAAAGGTGAATTTTGTAAATTTCGTACTAATAACTATAAGATTGTTTTGGACGATATGACTAACTTTAAAGGAAACAGTTAACCATGAAACCAAAATCAGACTTGCAGAAGATGGCGGAAGAGCACACAAAGCAAATCCGCAAAACCAAAAAGAAACTTAAAAACCTGTTGCTCAGGAACCTGATACGGACGAACCGGACACTTCGGCAAAGTCTGGATCTGAGTAACGTGGTTTTATTTTAAAAGAAAATATCATGGGAAATCAACATCAAAATAAAGAAAGCAACACAAAGATGAATCAGGACCAGGATCCCGAACTAATCAAAAGGCAGAACGAATGGCACGACCATGCCGATACGGATAAATACATCGCGCTTGAACAACCCGGCGTGTCATATACTGACGATCACGATTTTGTTATGAATGCCGATAACGTTGGCGACAGCAGCCAGCAGCTGACATATGATTCTGGCGGCACACACAACAGCAGGAATGCTGATGCGTTCAGTCAGGATGATTATATTCTCAACGACAATATCGATCTTGACGAAGACCAGAATACATCGATTTCATCAGAAGATAACGATAAATGATCATTTCTCTTTTTTAGTGTCTTTCTTAGCGGTTATTTTCATCACAAGGATGATCCCGCTGACGGCCGCCGAAATCGAGTTTGCAAGGATCAACGGAAGATCATTGATGTAGATTCCGTAAATCAGCCACAGGACCAGACCGGTAAAAAGCATTGCGTACGTAACTGTCGAAATGCTTTTTGTCGATCTGGTCCTTATCATTTTTATCGCCTGCGGGATATTGGCAGCCGTTGTGAAAGCCGCTGCACCCAGGCCAAGAATTTCGACGAAACTCATAATGAGGCGAGAATTGCTTTAAGGTCGAGGCTGTCCTTAAAAAAATCTTTCCACAAATCGCCTTTTTCATCAAGCCGCTGAGGAACCGTCAGGAGATTGAACTTCTTGAGGTCGAGGTCGAAGTTAATTTCATCCCAGGACAAAGGCGTACTCACCCCGGCGCCATCCCGTGGACGTACCGAGTAAATACTGGCCATTGTTTTCCCGCGTCCGTTCTGCAGGAAATCCAGATAAATTTTTCCTTCGCGCTTTTGAGGCATTCGTTCCAGACTTGTAATTTTAGGCAGCTCGCGATTAACCATCTGGCTGATGAGTAAAGAAAAATCCCGGGTCTGCTCGTAGGTATATTTCGGCAGGACGGGAATGAACACATGGATTCCTTTGCCTCCCGATGTTTTCACATAGCCTTTGATCTTAAGATTGTCGAGCACTTCTTTGACTTTCAGTGCCGTCGTCACCAGTTTTTTCATATCGGCTTTATTGGGATCAAGATCGAAGATAATGTAATCAGGATTGTCGAGCGAACCAACACGGCTGCTCCAGGGATTCATTTCGATGCATCCCAGATTAGCCAAATACAGCAGGGTTTCCCGGTCGTTGCATAAAAGCCACTCGATCGGTTCTTCGGCAGATTCCGCTTTGATTTTTTTTGTCTTTACCCATTTTGGAACAAGTCCCGCAACATTCTTTTGAAAAAAGCCCTCGCTTTTGACGCCATCAGGAGTACGGCGAAGTGATTGCGGCCTGTCTTTTAGATAGGGGAGAATGTAATCGGCGATGGCGTCATAATAGCGGATGACGTCACCTTTGGTAATATTCTCATTCGGAAAGAAAACCTTGTCTGTATTGGTAAATTCTACACGGGTTTTAGGCAATTCCGCATTTTTATTTGCAGAGGTTTTTTTTGCCGATTTGGATTTTGCCGCAGCTTTTGAGGTTCCTTTTTGATTTGTTTCATCCATTTTTTCCGTGTTTACAGCCGGCTTTTCAAGCACAACCTTTTTAGCTGCCTTGTCATCGCGCAATCCGAGGTAAACCGGATGACGCATGATACCCGTGCTGGTCCATTCGCTGAATTTTACCTGGGCGAGCAGTTTCGGCTCAACCCAATGTACATCTTTCATTTTAGGCGGATTTGAAAAAGGCGGTGCCTTTCGGTCGAGTTTTTCGAGTTTTTGGCGCAGGTCTTTGAGTATCGATGCTGTGTAGCCGCTGCCGACCTTTCCCGCATAAAGCAGTTTCCCATCTTTGTAATATCCGCAGAGCAAAGCGCCAAGTCCTTGACGGCTGCCCTGTGGATCGGTATATCCGCCAATGACAACTTCCTGCTGCATCTCGGTTTTGATCTTAAGCCAGTCT
>CBDUBP010000181.1:0-5506 GCA_965365415.1 uncultured bacterium
CTTCAATCTCCTTATGGATCGTTTCAGCAGCTTCTTCGCTGTTCATCCCTTCGCGTTTAACTTCCTGATATTTTACCAGCGCAGCTTTGATCGCATTTGCAACTGAACCTTGCTGTTGATCACATACCGCGATTGCACCTTCGATATCACCTTGGTTGATATGGCCCTGGATATTCTGCATGAACTTGTCAAGATTTCCTTTACCTGCCGCTTTTGAAATAACCATAAAGCGCTCAATTGAAAAAACGACAACCATTAACAATAAACCCATCAATACCGGAACGACTGCACCACCTTTATATACCATACCCAAGTAGTTCCCAGGAAGCGGTTGGTTTTCATTACTGTTCCCCTCAAAGTTGGAATCTGCGCCCATCACAAATTGCCATACAATGACGCCTATTAGAACGCAGGCGATTATGGTAATGATCGAGAAAATATTTCCCCCGTTTGAACCACTTTCTTTTTTAACGTTTGCCATTTCTTTTAATTTAAAATTTGTTACGATTTGTTGAATTTTTGCTAGTACTTTTTGAAAGAGAGCAAATTTAAATTTTTACTCCAAATAAAAAAACTTTTTTAATTAATCTTAGCACTGCAGTAACATTAGAAACTCCGCGGCCAAGCATTTTCGTAATCTGTCAACGACAAAACCGATTTGTTGTTATAAATACCCTGAAAAATTAATTGAACATTATGAAAACGAAGGCAATCAGGCCATATAACACTCAGAATTCAAGTAGATTACAATTAAATTTAATGAATTAATTTCGGAATAGAAATTTTTCACCTGTAAAAAATCGTGTAACCGAAAATAATTATGAAAGCGAACATAACCAGCACATCAATAGCGCGCAAATACCGTGAGTCGCGCATGCGCATTAGTTATTTGCATTTTAACCAGCCAAGGCCAGACTTCTTTACAAAACGTTAATAAAAAAACCGCCCATGCTTTAAGTTGGTAACTTTATATACCAATTCAAACCGTATGGAATTTAAGAAAAAAGTGGTCATCGTCGGCGCCGGCTTTGGGGGTTTGAGGCTTGCGCGCGAGATGCGGAAATGCCCATTCGAAATCTTCCTGATCGACCGAAATAATTACCATCAATTCCAGCCTCTGCTGTACCAAGTAGCCACTGCCCGACTTGAACCATCGAGCATTTCATTTCCGCTGCGCAAAGTATTTCAGCATTCGAAAAATGTCCGCATCCGCATTGCAGACGTTACACGAATCAACGCCGAGTCAAAAGTCGTCGAAACATCAATAGGAGCTTTTGACTACGATTATCTTGTACTTGCCCATGGCTGTACCACCAATTATTTCGGCAATGAAAACCTTGAAAAATCTGCCTTCCCGATGAAATCCGTTCCGGAAGCGCTGCAGCTTAGAAACCGCATCCTGCAAACCTTTGAGGACGCCGTAATCACCCCGCCCGACCAACTTCAGTACCTTTTGAATTTCGTGATCGTTGGCGGTGGGCCTACAGGCGTTGAACTCGCCGGCGCACTTGCCGAGATGAAAACCAATATTCTTCCAAAGGATTATCCGGACAAGGATTTTTCAAAACTACAGATCTTCCTTCTGGAAGGATCTCCCTATGTACTCAATCCTATGAGTAATGAGTCACGGAAGGTTTCGCGTGAATATCTCGAAAAGATGGGCGTCATCGTCAAAACGGAAACCATCGTTGAGAATTATGACGGAAGATCTGTCATGCTTAAAGGAGGCGGGCGAATTGAGGCCCGAAACGTAATATGGGCCGCAGGAGTCATCGGCAATGTGATCGCAGGAATTCCCAACGAATCATACACCCGGGGAAATCGGCTTACTGTAAATCGCTATTGTGAGATCAGCGGAATAAAGGACGTTTTTGCGATCGGAGACATCGCATTCATGCCTACGCCAAAGTATCCGAATGGGCATCCACAGGTCGCAAGTGTCGCCATCGCACATGCAAAATCACTGGCAGCAAATTTCCGTCGGATGGCAACAAATAAACCGCTGGAAGAATTTGAATACCATGATAAAGGATCGATGGCCACCATCGGAAAGCGAAAAGCGGTGGTTGATTTGCCATGGTGGAGCTTCCAGGGAAGATTTGCATGGCTGACGTGGATGTTCGTGCACCTCATGCTGCTATTAAGTGTAAGAAACCGCATTCTGGTCTTCATTACGTGGGCATTCAGCTATTTCAGTAACGACAGCACGCTGCGTGTCCTGATAAAGCCCGTTACCAAGAAAGTGGATGATTAGTAGAGGTCTTTTGCGAGCAGTTCAAGTATCTTAGCTTCGATTTGAGGAGAGTTCCAGACTTTTTCAATATTTGGCGTTTTCATCACCTCATCCATGATCGCACGCTGTTTATCTCCCAACGCAAGTGCTTCGGTGTACGGCTTGTGACTAAAGGTTACGCGGCTGTACAGCGGCTGCCATTTATCAGGAAACTTGTCTGAAAAATTCTTTTCGATCTGTTTTCTGAGCAGGAACTTTTCATCGGCCGTACTTGAACTCATCTCCATAAAATTCCGATATGACAATTCGGCGATCGCATCTGCATTCGGTTTACGATTCTTTTGATATTGCTGAAAAATCGCTTTCCAATCGTCAGCATATTTGCCCATCAAATCAGCCATCACGGATATATCCTCAAAACCCGCATTCATTCCCTGTCCATAAAACGGAACAATGGCATGGCAGGCATCACCAATAAGCGCGACTTTATCTTCGTATGTCCACGGATAACATTCCATCGTCACCAGAGTACTCGTCGGATTTTTAAAGAAATCCTCGGCAAGTTTCGGTATGACATCAATCGTATCGGGTAAATTCTTTTCAAAAAATTTCTCCACGAGTTTGCGATCGGTCAATTCTTCAAAAGAATTTTCCCCTTCAAACGGCATAAACAGCGTGCAGGTAAAACTGCCATCGAGATTGGGAAGAGCGATCAGCATATAATCGCCGCGAGGCCAAATATGTAGCGAATTCCTGTCGATTTTGTGCGTGCCATCAGGATTTGCGGGAATATTAAGTTCCTTGTAACCGATCTGCAGGAACTTTTGCGAATAATCAAACAGGCTCTGTCGCTGCATCCTGTGTCTGATCCTCGAAAATGCGCCGTCGGCACCGAAGACAATGTCGTACTGAACATCGGTCCACTCGCCGCGTTCTGTTTCGCCAATGTGAAGCGTGGCCGTGGCAAGGGTCACATCCCAAATCTTTTTTTCAAAGAAAAATTCAGCACCGGCCGCCTCAGCCAGATCGATCATTTTCCGGTTCAGGACTCCACGTGAAAGTGAATAGATGCATTCGCCATTCTGTCCATAATATTGATATTTAACCTCATCGCCCACGTGGATCGCACGTTTGTCCATCGGGATCGCAATATCGCGTATCGCCTGCCCGATTCCGGCATCGTCGAGCGCTTTCCATCCGCGATGAGACATGGCCAGATTAATCGAACGTCCGGAAAATTCTATGGTCCGGATGTCCGGGCTGCGGTCGAAAACATGGACTGTATGGCCGACTTTTCGAAGGTAAATCGCGAGCAGCGATCCTACGAGGCCAGATCCAACAACAGCTATTTTCTTAGGTTTCTGCATCAATTTTAAATCTCAAATCTACAATCTAAATTCACTTTGGGCGTGTCCGCGCCATATGTTCATTCGCATATGAAATTCGAAGAGGCGCGGCCGGGCTGTCCGCTATAGCCTTTTGGCCGGCTTCTCGATACTCCCGCAAGCGGGAACTCGAAGCCGCCCAAAACGCTGCCGCTTCCATCCCTCACGCAGCGGCTAACTCAAAACGTGATCTTCTTTCCCGTATCAAGCCCCCGATTTTTTGCAATCAGGCCGCACATGTGATACAGCATCCGCGCACCCACATTTCCGTCCCAGTCATCATCGCCGGGCGCAACCTCAACCAGGTCAAAACCTATAATCTTCTTATTGCTTTCGCCAAGTTTTGTCAGTAAGTATGCCGCCTGCTCAAACGACAATCCTCCCGGGACCGGCGTACCCGTATTCGGGCAATACCACGCATACAGCGCATCGATGTCGAAACTGATCGCGACTTTTTCAGGCAGTTTCGAAATGATCTCATCGCATTGCTTTTCCCAGGACTTTCCCTCAAATTGTGCTGTTTTTAAATCCGCGTCAGTATAAATCGCAAGACGCTTGTTTTCTTTCTTGGCGACATCAACTTCCTCTTTGCAAAAATCCCTGATCCCGACCTGCACGATCTTTGAAATTCCTTTCACCGAAAGCGCATTGTACATGATCGACGCGTGCGAATAGGTAAAACCTTCATAAGCTACACGCAGATCCATGTGCGCATCAAGATGCAGCAGTCCGAACTCACCGTGCTTTTCCGCCAGTGCCTCGTAATATCCCAGCGGTGTCGAGTGATCGCCGCCCAGCAATACTGCGATCTTCCCTTTTTCCATCCATGACAATGCGGCAGCCTTCACTTCCGAATGTAAGTCGCGGCACACTTTGTTGATCTCATCAAGGTCGGACTTGAGGCCGTGTGAACCATCGATCGTTTCGCCATTTTCAAGCGCTTCGATGATCGGTGTTGCGAGCTGACGGTATTTCTCACTTCGGGATTTCCATTCGTCGGTTGTTGCGTTCCAGTCGAGGTACATTCCCAATTTCCACAATTCGGGAAAATGCTGATGATGCAAATCGACCTGGAACGACGATTCAAGTATCGCTTCCGGGCCATCCGCCGCACCGGAGCCGTAACTGACTGTCACTTCCCATGGCACGGGAATGATGATAATCTCGCTTTCATCTGCGGTAAACGGCAGGCCGAACAGGTTCATGCCGGCGAGACCTGGTTGGGAAGGATCGAAAGTGTTGATTTTATGTTGTTTGTCCATTTTGTAAAATATAGATTGTTAGATCTTAGATTGTTAGACGATAGACTATCTGGAACTGAACTTTGCCATTAACTTAGACATCATTTTTATTATTTCGTCCGCTATATGAATCAAGTCAGTAGTTTGTCGATCATCCAGGAAATTTAAGTCATTTGAAATGAGCAACTGACTTTGTAATTCGTAACATGAACCTAATCTGTCTAACAAACTCACTTCCTCAATCCTCCGTGCAAAATCTGCCCAAACTCATACATGTCTTCAAATGAGCAGTAAAAAGGAACCGGAGCGAGCCTTATGACGTTAGGCTCACGCCAGTCGACGATCACACCGTTCTTCATAAGATAATCAAACAGGCTGCGGCCTTCACCATGCAGGAAAACCGAGAGCTGCGATGCACGTTCGGCTGGATTGTCGGGAGTAATGATCTCGAAAGTTCCTTTTGCCTCGCGGCTGATTTCTTTAAGGATAAACTCAAGATAAGAAGTGATTTTGTCACGTTTTTCCACGAGCGCGTCCATTCCGGCTTCCGCGAACATTTCAACCGATGCCAGATATGGTGCCAGCGACAAGACCGGCAGGTTACTGATCTGCCACCCGTTCGCCCCTTGTACCGGATCGAACTCAGG
>CBDUBP010000182.1:0-5485 GCA_965365415.1 uncultured bacterium
CGCCTGCTTTCGACGGCGAAGCCATGTTCGGGAGGATCATAGAAGGCAGGCGAACGAAGGTTGTTCCCCTGTTTGCAAGGCCGGTTTTCAAGATTGCCGCGGCGATCATTATTCTGCTGGGAATAGGATTCGCGGTTTTTTCTGCGATGCCTTCGACGCATTCGGCAGAATTGGGTGAACAGATTGCTTTTGTGCTTCCCGACAAATCCGAAGTAATATTAAATGCCGGTTCTGAAATCACGTATAAAAAGCGGAATTGGTCAAGCCATCGCTCACTTGAGCTCGAAGGAGAAGCATATTTCAAGGTTGCTAAAGGCCAGACGTTTGAAGTCCGTACCGACCTCGGAAAAGTCCAGGTTCTTGGAACGCAATTCAACGTGCGCGCCCGCGAAGGCCGTCTCGATGTCAGCTGTTTTGAGGGCCGTGTCCGCGTTTTGCTGCCGGGCAATGAACAAATCATCACGCGGGGGCAATCGATATCATTCGCAAGTGGCAAGCTTATCGAAATTCCTGTGCACGATGCATCGAATCCCGGTTGGATCGAAGGCGAATTGACTTTCACCAAAGAAGAATTGTCGCGAATCATTGCAGAATTGGCAAGGCAATACAAAGTTGAAATCACCGTGGATGCAAACGCCCATACTCAATTATTTACAGGATCGCTTCCAATGAAGAACCTCGACGAAGCGCTCGTAATCATTTGCGCAACCTACCATCTGAAAGTTGACAGATCCGGCAGCCGGATTGTTTTAACCCCGGTGGATGACCGCAGCTAGGATCTTATATGGCATCATCTTCCTTTTCATCCTGCCGTCATGTCGTGCACAGGACAAAAAACCCGTTCCCTTAAAATCGGTATTGGAAACCATAAGTAAAGCGCACGACATCAACTTCAGCTATATCGAAGATGAAATCATCGTTTATTCATTGGAAAATCCGCCTGAAAATTGGAGCCTTCGCAAAAAGATCACCTATATCGAATCTGAGACAAGGCTCCGAATCAAAGCGATCAACCGCAACTATTACACGGTATATAATGACAGACGGATGGATAAGCCCTTGTGTGGTTATCTTGCCGATGCGGAATCCGGAAACCCGATAGAAAATGCAGCCGTGACTATCTTTTCGGCCTCAATAAATATGTCATCCGATTCGAGCGGCTATTTTGAAATCCCGAAGATATCGCCCGATTCAATCACCGTAACTCACCAGGGTTATCAAGGAATCCGGATCAGTCCCGAAGATCTGTATCTGGGTAACTGCGTGACGTTTCGCCTTAAACCGATCACCAAATCACTTGATGAAGTCGTTACCAACCGCATTCTCGCCACCGGCATATCCAAAGCGCGAAGCGGATCATATCGTGTCCGTCCAGCGAAATTCGGGATCCTTCCGGGATTGACCGAGCCCGATGTGCTTCAAACGATGCAGCAAATTCCGGGAATATACAGCGCTGATGAAACGATCTCAAATCTTAATGTCCGCGGTGGCACGCATGATCAAAATTTATTTTTGTGGAATGGAGTCCGGATGTTTCAGACGGGCCATTTTTTTGGGCTCATTTCAGGCTTTAACCCGACTTTGGCACAATCGATAACCATAACAAAAAATGGAAGTTCGGCTTTCTATGGCGACAGTGTTTCGAGCGTCGTCGACATTTCCTCGCAGGACAACCGCGGCGAAAAGTCCGGTTCGAGCCTTGGAAGCAATATGATCAATGCCCAGGCCCATTCGATCGTTCGGATGTCTGAAAATGCAAGCCTGATCGTTTCCGGCAGAAAATCGATTACCGAATTTGTGGAGTCGCCTACGTATCGGAATTTCCGAAACCGCATCTTTCAAAACACCGTGGTCACGAACTTTGGAAGTAATGATAATGGGATCGATACTGCCGAAAATTTCCGCTTTTATGACTTTACGGTTCAATATGCGCATAAATTCGGCGATATATTGCTCAACGCGGACGTTATCAGAATTGCCAATTCGCTTGATGCGAGGCAGACTGATGGATCTTCAACCACTGAGAGTACGCTTGCCCAGGAAAGTACCGGCGCTAACATATCGATAAAAAAAACCTGGAACGAGAAATCTACAATAGCCTTTTCGTCATATGCGTCGCATTATCGTTTGGACGGTACGAGCCAATCACTATTCAGCGGACAGTTTCTCGAGCAGGAAAATGCAGTGCTGAATTTAGGGGCAACGATGCGAGTAGAGTCCATGCTCGCAAAAAATTTACAATTTGCCGCCGGTTACCAATTCGACGAACTTGGCGTCACAAATGCAGACCAGATCAATAATCCGGCGTTTGAGCGTGACGTGAAAGAGGTTCTGCGACATCATGCGGTGATTTCCGAGGCGCTTTATCATTCGGGCTCAAATAAAATCTATTTAAAAGGCGGGATCCGCTTGAATTACTTCGACAAATTTAAGCTTTTGCTGCCGGAACCGAGACTACAGCTTAATTATCGGATCTCAGACAAGTGGCAGCTTGAGTTATTGGCGGAGCGGAAAAGCCAGTCTCTTTCCCAGGTGATCGATCGTCAGCAGGATTTCCTCGGAATCGAGAAACGACGATGGGTACTGTCGGATGAAGATGCGGTCCCAATCCAAAAAAGCTCGCAGGCCTCGATCGGTTTTACTTATAAAGATTCAGGCTGGCTGTTCACAATCGACAATTTTTATAAGCTGGTCGATGGAATTACTGCCGGAAGCCAGGGTTTTCAAAATCAATTTGAAGAAGTCCGCTCTACAGGAGAATATCGGATAATCGGGACGGAAATCCTGCTCCAGAAACAATTTAACCGCTTTTACACATGGCTCAGCTACAGCTGGAATGACAACTTTTATCATTTCGAAAACCTCCAGCCCGAAAGTTTCCCCAATAATTTCGAGATCAGGCACAGCATTTCATGGGCAGCGATCTACGAATGGAACACAATTAAAATAGCTCTCGGCGCAAAATGGCAAACAGGCCGTCCGTATACTGCAGCTGATTTTGATAACGGTTCAATTATTTTCGGAAAACCCAATGGTGAAAATCTCCCCGATTATTTCCAGGTCAATTTCTCGGCCTCAAAGAACTGGCAGATCACCGATAAGATGGATCTTGAGACCGGTTTTTCGCTCCTCAATATTACGGATACCCAAAACACCATTAATCGCTTTTATTCTGCCGATGCCTCAGGAAATCTTCAACAAATAGACACATATTCGCTTGAAATGACACCAAACGTCAATATTAAAGCAATATTTTGATCACATGCGTTCGGGCACTTCAATCCCTAAAAGATGAAATGCAGAAGCAATCGTTTCACCGACGAATTTCGAAAGCTGCGTCCTGAATGTACGTATCTCCGTATTTTCTTCGCCTAAAACCGGAACCGACTGGTAAAACGAATTATACTCCTTGACGAGCTCATAGGCGAAATTTGCGATGATCGCCGGACTGTGATTATCGGCTGCTACCTGGATCATTTGGGGAAACTGCGACACCAATTTGATCAATTCCTTTTCTTTCGGATGAAGGCTTCCGATCGACGCATCCGCATCGAAAGTAAAGTCGGCTTTACGCAAAAGAGATTGGATCCTCGCATAGGTATATTGAATGAACGGACCTGTATTCCCGGCAAAATCAACAGATTCTTCAGGATTAAACAAGATCCGTTTCCTCGGATCGACCTTGAGTATATAATATTTCAGTGCGCCGAGGCCGATTATTCGGTGGAGCCTTTTCTTGTCTTCTTCTGAATAGCCGTCGAGTTTTCCCAGTTCTTCCGAAATCGATTTGGCTGTTGCAACCATTTCACTGATCAGATCGTCGGCATCGACAACGGTTCCTTCGCGGCTTTTCATTTTACCCGAAGGCAGATCAACCATTCCATATGACAGATGGAAAAGATTTTCGGACCAGTCGAAACCTAATTTTTTAATGATCAGGAAAAGGACTTTAAAATGGTAATCCTGCTCATTGCCCACGGTATAAACCATTCCTCCGACATCGGGAAAATCCTGAACACGCTGAATTGCAGTCCCGATGTCCTGCGTCATGTAAACGGCCGTGCCGTCAGACCGCAAAACGATCTTACGATCGAGTCCTTCGTCAGTCAGGTCGATCCAAACCGAACCATCGGGATCCTTTACAAAAACACCTTTCTCCAAGCCGATCTCGACGACGCGTTTTCCAAGAAGATAAGTGTCGCTTTCATAGTAGTTCCGGTCGAAGGTCACACCAAGATTCTTATATGTTTCGCCAAAACCTTCGTAAACCCAACTGTTCATCATCTTCCAAAGCGCGATGACGTTAGGATCGCCTGCTTCCCATTTTTGAAGCATTGTTTTAGCTTCGATCATCAACGGGGCCGACTTCTTGGCTTCTTCTTCCGGCATTCCCCCGGAGACAAGGTCGTTTACCTGCGCGCGATAGGCCTTATCAAATTCCACATAATATTTCCCAACCAGTTTGTCACCCTTGATGCCGGCTGATTCAGGCGTTTCACCGTCACCGAACTTCTGCCATGCCAGCATCGATTTGCAGATATGTATTCCGCGATCGTTGATGATCTGTGTCTTATAAACCTTTTTGCCCGATGCCTTCAAAATTTCGGCAACCGAGTGACCAAGAAAATTGTTTCGAACATGTCCGAGGTGAATTGGTTTATTGGTATTTGGTGACGAATATTCAACCATGATCGCTTTGCCATTGTCGGGTTCGGCGAAACCATACTTTGAATTCCGGACATCGTTGAAGAACTTCAAATAATAGCTGTCGGAAATGACAATATTCAAAAATCCTGACACGACATTATAGGAAGAAACCTCCGAAACATTGGCTACAAGAAAATCACCGATCCGACGCCCGATGTCGGCCGGACCGCTCTTAAGCAATTTCACCAGCGGAAACAGCACAATGGTGACGTCGCCCTCAAATTCCTTTTTTGTTGGCTGGATTTCGACCGTGTCAGTTTGCGCATTAAAAAGTTCATTTACAGCAGCTGTAAAGTGCCGTGTCAGAAGTCTGTATAAGTTCATATCTGAAATTTGGTGCAAAGATAATTAATCGCTCTTCAAGAATCTCATGCAAACTATCGGCATTCGACCTTCACAATAGCAACAACGTAAGATTTTAAATACAAATTAAATTATAATTGTGCATTTCATCGATTTTATTTGCAGTTTAACGATGAAATATCACACCTTTGAGCCGTCAAATCTACCACACAATGAAAAAGTTTTTACTATTCGCCTTCGCGCTTACGGCGGCATTTGGGTTTTCGCAGCCTATCACCGTCAGTACTACGAGCCATTCCGTACCCCAGTTAGTCAACAATGTTCTGATCAATTCGCCCTGCGTCTCCGCAACAAACATCACCTGGAGGACGGGATCGAATTACGGATCATCTGAAGGCTTGGGTTATTTTACAAGTACCAATCCGAATTTTCCAATGCAGTCCGGCGTAGTGATGAGTACGGGAACAGCCGCGAA
>CBDUBP010000183.1:0-5430 GCA_965365415.1 uncultured bacterium
ATCAGTCTTTCCTTCCAATTCTCGATGTTCCGCGTGGCCATGATGGCCGGGATCGCACAGGCAGTTCCCGAAATCAGCGGGACAATGCTTTTGCCGCTAAGTCCGAACCTGCGCATGATTTTATCCATCAGGAATACGACGCGGCTCATATACCCGCTTTCTTCAAGCACTGAAATGAACAGGAAAAGAAACGCAATCTGCGGAATGAAGATCAAAATCCCGCCGATTCCGGGAATGATTCCCTGCGAAATTAAATCGGTCAGCACGCCTTTCGGGAGATTTTCATCAACGTAAGAGCTTAATCCGGCAAACGATTCGTCGATGAAATCCATCGGAACCGCTGACCAGTCGAAAATTGCCTGGAAAATCACAAACAGGATTGCAAAGAAAATGACGTAGCCAAAAACCTTATGAGTAAGAACGCGGTCCAATCTCGACCTGAAATCTGTTGCGGCCTCCGAATCGATGGTCTGACCTTGTTTTAAAACATCATTTATGAATTGGTAACGTTTAATCGTTTCCTTTTGCTGCAGCCGTTTGAGGTCGGAATGCGATTTTGTAAAAGAACCGCGAATTTCCTTTCGTTCAAGGTTCAGGAAATTGACATCCTGCGTGATGACAAGCCAAAGTTTGTAAAGAAGCTGCTGCGGGAACGCTTTCCGAAGGCCGTCGAAATATCCGGGATCGATCGTCGATGCGTTGAGGCATGGTTCGGTCGAAAGCGATTTATAATTGACGATTAGGTTTTTCAGTTCGTTTATACCAAGATTTTTTCGCGTACTGACAAGGGCAATTTTCGTTTTCAGATGTTCTTCGAGATACGGAATGTCGAGTGAAATTCCGCGGCGCTTCATGCGATCGGCCATGTTGATCACAAGTATGACGGGAATCTCAAGGTCTTTGATCTGTGTAAACAGAAGCAGATTCCGCTTGAGGTTCTCAACATCGGTCACTACAATCGCAACATCGGGAAAAAGCTTGTCGTTTCGGTTTAGCAGAAGTTCAATGACAACGTTCTCGTCGATCGAACTCGCGTTGAGGCTGTAAGTTCCCGGAAGGTCGAGAATGTTGGCGCGGATATTTTGCGGAAGCCGGCAGAAACCCATTTTTTTTTCGACCGTGATGCCCGGATAGTTGCCAACTTGCTGGTTTAATCCGGTCAACGCATTGAAAACCGAAGTCTTTCCAACGTTCGGGTTGCCGATAAGCGCGACATTGATGTTCTCGTTGCTCATTTCTTACGGTTTCTCCACCGTGATGTGCTTCGCAGTTTCAATTCGAATGGCCAAAAAAGAACCGTTAATGTCAAGATATAGCGGATCGCCAAACGGAGCGACCTGCAGGAGTTTGACCTCGTTGCCGGGAAGACATCCCATTTCGAGGAGTTTTAGCGGAATGGATTCGATGTCGAAATCTGATATTACGGCCTTTTCACCGATTTTCAGTAAATCTATTGTAGTCTGCAATGCTTATTTAGATTGAATAAACGTTGCAAAAGTAAGTCTTTTTGAAGAACTTTTCGCTATTTATCATCATTTTGGGAAAGCCACTGGATGTCTTCGATGAGCCGTCCGATATCGGCTTGATTCGTTCCGTCGTAGAATCCGCGGACGCGCCGCCTGGTGTCGACCAAAACAAAATTTTCGGTGTGGACCATGTCGTACAGTTCATCAGGCTTGCCAAGTTTGACCGCCAGATACGATGTTCGCGCCATCTTAAAAATCTCCTTTTTATCGCCCGTGACCAAATTCCATTTTGAATCGTCTACACCTTTCCTGATCGCATATTCCTTCAGCACGGGAACACTGTCGATTTCGGGTGTGACGCTATGAGAAAGCAGCATCACTTTTGGATTGTTTATGATCGCTTTCTGGATCTTGACCATATTGTCGGTCATTTTCGGGCAGATCGTCGGACACGTCGTAAAAAAGAAATCGGCCACATAAATTTTTCCTTCATAGTCTTTTTCTGTAACGATTTTGCCATTTTGGTTGACAAAGGAAAAGTCGGCCACCCGATGATATTTTCCCACATGCTGAATCGTACTGTCGACGAGTTCGGGGTTTACCATTGACGGATTATAGACAGGAAGCGATTTCTTCGGCTTGAGGACATTGTAGAAGAGGATTATGGCCAATGTGGAGAATATCGCCATGACAATAAAGAAGACTCGGTACTTTCGCAGGAAATTCATTGGAAATTTTTACAAAATTATCAAATGAATCGGCAGAAAGCACGTTATATGTCGGCGATTATATACTTTAACAACGAATTGATATTTTGAATCTAAACCAAGATAAATGAGGTACAGCATTTCAACAATGGCATTATTGCTCGGAACAGCGATGACGTTCGCGCAAGGACAGCAAAAAGAACCGGGAATCAATCTGGATTTTATGGACAGGAAAGTAGCGCCTTCCGAGGATTTTTTCAGATTTGTAAACGGCACTTGGTTCGACAAGACAGATATTCCGGCAGATCGTACGCGCTGGGGAAGTTTTGACGAACTGAGGCAGAAAACCGACCGTGACGCGCTCGAGATCCTGGCAGATGCTTCAAAGGACAAAAAATACGGACCGACAACCGATCAGGGCAAGGCTGTTAATTTATATAAATCGATCCTCGACACAGTTGCAAGGAACAAAGCGGGAATCAGGCCCCTGAAGCCTTACCTCGACAAGATCAACGCGGTCAGAGATATCGCCGGACTTCAAAAGCTGATGATCGAAATGGAACCTCTTAATGGAATCGGCTTTTTTGGAGTGGGCGTTTCAGCTGATGCAAAAAACAGTAACCGGAACGTCGTCTATGTAGGCCCGGGAAGTTTGGGATTGCCGGATCGCGATTATTACGTATCCGAAGACGCGGACTCAAAAGAGAAGCGTGAGAAATACCTTCTGCATGTCGAGCGGATGCTGAAATTCCTTGGCGAGAAGCCTGCCGATGCAAAAACAAATGCAGCGCGCATTCTGGCATTGGAAACCGCGATGTCGCAACCTCGATTGGATCGCGTTGAAAGGCGCGACCGCAGGAAAACATACAATCCGATGACGTTGGCGGAACTGCAAACAACGCTGCCGTCGATTAAATGGGAATCTTATCTTAAAGGTGTCGGATTGCCTACACCGGACACCCTGATCGTTTCGCAGCCGAAGTATATGACCGCTTTGCAATCAGTATTTTCTCAAAACAAGATTGAAGACTGGAAAGCGTATATGCGATGGACATTATTGAATCGCGCATCAGGCCAGCTGTCGACAGAAATTGAAAAAGCCAACTGGGAATTCTACGGAAAAACCCTGACCGGGGCGATGGCACAAAGGCCGATGGACGAACGCGCGTTGCAAACGATCAATGGCAGCATCGGTGAGGCATTGGGCAAACTATATGTCGAGAAGAAATTCCCTGCCGAGGCAAAAGCCAAAGCAGAGAAAATGATCAGGAATATCTTCACAGCTTTCGAAAACCGGATCAATGCATTGCCGTGGATGACCAAAGCAACACGTGCAAGCGCGATTGCCAAGCTTCATAAATCGAAGATCAAGATCGGATATCCCGACAAGTGGAAAGATTATTCTGCGCTGGTGATCAAAGGCCCGGATGCAGGCGGAAGCTATTTTGAGAACATGCAGAACGTTGCGAAATGGAGATTCCAGCGTGACTTGGACAAACTCGGCAAACCGGTTGATAAGGAAGAATGGAGTATGTCGCCGCAAACGGTAAATGCATATTACAGTCCGTCGTTCAACGAAATCGTTTTTCCTGCTGCGATCCTTCAGCCGCCATTCTATAATTATCAGGCTGATGAGGCAGTGAATTATGGCGGGATCGGCGCCGTCATCGGACATGAGATCTCACACGGTTTCGACGACTCGGGATCGCGATACAATGCCGACGGAAATCTGATCAATTGGTGGTCTGATGAAGATCTGCAGATGTTTACCGGCTTGGGAACATCGCTTGCCGACCAATACAGTGCACTTCAGCCGCTGCCCGGAATTTTCGTCGACGGGAAATTTACACTTGGAGAAAACATCGGTGATCTTGGCGGTGTCAATGCAGCGTACGACGGCCTAAAGATCCACCTGAAAGAAAGTGGTCATCCCGGAAATATTGACGGGTTTACGCCGGAACAGCGGTTCTTTATTTCGTGGGCAACGATCTGGCGTTCAAAAATGCGTGACGAAGCCATCAAAAATCAGGTAAAAACGGATCCGCATTCACCTGGCATGTACCGCGCATACGTACCGCTACAGAATGTCGACGCTTTTTACGAAGCTTTCAGCATCAAAGAAGGAGACGGAATGTATATCGCTCCTGAAAAGCGAGTCAGAATATGGTAAAATGAAATCCCGGACATCCGGGATTTTTTATTGGACTGAATCGAGCGGTATCGCAATGCGCTGTGCTGTGGAATCAATTGCCATGGTACTGGCAGGTTCGATGACCGGGCGGACAGGTTTTGGTGTAGCCCGGATCCGTTGACGTACTATTACTGCATCAGTGAGGACGAACGGTTTTGGCATCATCCAATCCTTACGATCTTCAAGTTCAATTAAAGGATTTTTCGTAAGATCAAACGACGATTCGAGAAGCTCCATATTCAATACAGCATCTTTTTTGACGGTAAACTCCAACAGCAGAGGCTCATTGTCGACTACATAATAACTCAGCAGTTTTTTTCCAAGCCGCTTATAAAGACTGCCTTTTTGACCTATTGCAGTCGCGCCATTTGCTTTAAGATGATGTACTGAGAGCGATTCGCCGGCAAAGACGTCATATCGATTGACCTTGCGGTTTGGTGAAATCAGGATTTTCAGATGCCGCCATTGACCGATTATGGAATCCATTTTAAACTCGATCGAAGGCTTGCTGATATCGATTGGTTCTGCATCTGCCGAATAGGTAAAATTCGAATTGTATTTGCTGAATAGTGGTAGCTGGTCAAGTGATTTCGCAGTTTGAGGCGATGATCCGAGTTTCGTTTGAGTCCAATCATCAATTACATTGTCGTAAGTTGCCCACAATGCCTTTTGTGAGTCTGCATCGATGATGTATACAAGGCTGTTTGGTTTTGCTTTGCCGGGTTCGAAATCCGACTGCAGATGTGCCGTAACGAATAATACGATCGAGATTACGAAAAATGCACCCGACCAGATTCCTTTTCCGTTCATTGAGCCAAAGACGGGAAGCAGCAGCCCAAAAACGAGTACAGTCAAAATGCTGCTGCCCACAATAATCTTTAACCCGAGGCCGATTGGCAACATCCAAATCAATGGAACAAATATCAATATGGCGGGTATCGAGAGAAATAGGTTAAGGATCGACGCGGGCCGTTGACTAATGCTGTAGAAACCGAGCATCATTACGCCACCAAAAACAGGGATGATAAAAAATCTCCATCCTAAACCGAACCAACGTGTTTATTTT
>CBDUBP010000184.1:0-5423 GCA_965365415.1 uncultured bacterium
GATGATCGGCACTTTAAGCCTGATCATCTCGAGGATGTTCCTTGCAATGGCTTCGCCCTGGCCACGTTCTTCGGCTTCGAGTCCGGGATCGGCACCCGGTGTATCGATGAAAGAAATTACCGGAATGTTGAATTTCTCCGCCATTTTCATCAGTCGGAGCGCTTTGCGGTAACCCTCAGGATTTGCCATTCCGAAATTGCGGAACTGACGCGTCTTTGTATTGTGTCCTTTTTGCTGGCCGATGATCATAAACGATTTTCCTCCAATCTTGCCCAATCCGCCGATCATCGCTTTGTCGTCCTTAAAATTCCTATCGCCAAACAGCTCGAGGAAAGTATCTCCGCACAGCGCTTTTACGTAATCCATCGTGTATGGCCTGTTTGGATGCCTCGACAATTGGACGCGCTGCCAGGCTGTAAGGTTCTTGTATATTCTCTTCTTGGTTTCTTCGAGTTTCTTTTCGATCTGTTTGCAGGTATTTGTCACATCGACATTTGATTCCTGCCCGATTATCGTGCATTTGTCCAATTGGTCTTCAAGTTCCTTAATTGGCAGCTCGAAATCTAAGTATTCCATGGAGGTATCTTTTTTCTGAATGACAAAGATAGTATTAAGCTGCAAAGTGGCAAAGCGACAAAGAGACAAAGCGCCAAAGCGCCAAAGATCCAAAGCGCCACCCGAGGCCTCTGGCCGAACTGAGCGCAGCTAAAGCAAAGCGGACGAAATAAAATTGACCGTGCTCTAAATTATCAATTGTCAATTAAACTGCGGCCCGGATTGCAGCAAAAGCCTTTGTGCGGCAACCGCTCCTATTTTTTGCGGTGTGGAGAGGCGCGGAGGAAGCTTTGACACGCCGACAAAAACAGCGGGAGCAAACAAAGCTTGACGCGGAAAGCCGGTTACGCCGCCCAAAAAAATATTATACATAATTAATAGATACATAATAAACTTATGTATATTTGCGTTAACGATTAAATTGAATATCAATGATCTACTCATCGGAACTGATAAAAGGAACGCTAAAGACGATCGTGCTCAAACAGCTCGAACGCAACGGGCGCATGTATGGATACGAAATCACACAGCGTGTAAAAGAAATGACATCGGGCCGGATACAGATCACCGAGGGCGCACTCTATCCGACGCTGCATGCGCTTGAAGCGGAAGGATTGGTAACCACAGAATCCGAGTATATAGGCAAGCGTGTGAGGAAATATTACAAATTAAGCGAAAACGGAAAAAACCGGATCAGGGAAAAAATTTCGGAGATGTCCGAATTCATCGAAACCATGCAATTTTTGCTTGACCTAAAACCGCAAACCAACTGATATGTACCGGCTGACCGACAACCAGATCGACTTCATCCTAAACGACATCCGTTCGCAAGGCATTTCGATGGAGACTTTGCAAATGGACATTCTCGATCATGTTTGCTGCATGATTGAACGTGAGATTGCTGATGAAAGCCAATTCATGGAAGCGTATTCAAAAAACATTGTGCGGTTTTACAAAAACGAGCTTTCCGAAATCGAATTCGAGACAAAAGAGCTATTAACCAACAAATATCTTTATCACATGAAAAAATTAATGATCCTGAGTGGTGGCGCGTCGGCGATGCTGATGGGCACCGGGCTGGTCCTGAAATTCCTTCATCTGCCCGGTGCGGCCATTGCGCTTGTACTCGGAACTGGAATCCTGAGCCTCATTTTTCTTCCGTTGATGTTTTTGCTGAAATTCCGCGAAGAGCGATCTGGCCGTACGCGTGTGGTCGCGACTTTAGGCTCAATTTCGGCGATGCTGATCAGCCTCGGAATATTGTTTAAGGTCATGCATTGGCCGGGCGCAAACATCATGTCGATTTCCGCGCTGCTGATCATGCTTTTCCTTTTTATCCCGATCTATTTTTTTGCCGGAATAAAGAATGCCGATAGTAAAGTCAACACGATCGTGACTTCAGTTCTCATGTTCGCAGTCTGCGGACTTATACTGACGCTTGTACGAGCTCCCGCGACGACACATGCGGAAAATCTCGCTGATACCAAGTATTTCTATATCAATGATCTGATCCTGCGCAATGCCCGGAATATCCCGGTGAAGAATGATAAATCAGATGAGCTCGCGCACCTTGCATCTCAAATAGATCTTGAGGCCGAAAACCTGAAGAAGTTCCTTCTTACAAAAGAAATCGGTACACCGGAAATCACATCGGATTTTGAGAAGAACGAAATTGCGATCGGCCGCACGCAGCTTGTCGTTTATCTAAATGATGATCTCCGATTGCAAAAACTTCGCGGTTTGGTAGAACAATACAATCAGCTTGCGAAAGATAAAAATGCACAGCAGCTGCCGATTTCCGGCCATCTGAGGAACGACAATGCGTATTTACTCGAATTCCTCAACGACCTTACGCAGTTGCAGATGTTTGTGCTGCAGCAGCGCGGAACTTTGATCGCGATGAAATAAGCCCTTCGGGGCTTTTATTTTTGGCTTTTCGCGTAGTGTTTGATAAAGCCATTAAGGATGACAATCGCAAGGATGACGGCCGATCCGATGTAAAACGGAACACTCATCCTTTCATCGTCGCCTATGATGAAATAGGCAAGCAGGATGCCGTAAACAGGTTCGAGATTGGTGGTCAGCATTACCGTATAGGGCGAAAGGCGGCGCATTACCTTGACCGATGCCGTAAATGCATAAGCGGTGCAAACCGATGCGAGCAGCAGGATCAGGACCCAATCCTTTCCCGACACGTCGAAAAATGCTGGTGTGAATGTCCCGCGGAAAAGAAGGTAAATCGTTACGCCAAGAAATCCGGCATAAAACTCATACAAAGCCATGACTACCGGATCGTGCTTTTGAATGAGCTTTCCGTTGCCAAGAGTAAAAAGCACACCGATGAAGACCGAGAACAACGCACTCAAAGCGCCCCATAAGTATCGGATCTCGACCTGCATGATATAGAATAATCCGGCGATGATGATCAGCCCGAACAACACTTCATACCAAAGCATTTTTCGTTTGTACAGGATCGGTTCGAGGATCGAGGCGAAAAAGGCACCGCATGAAAACATTGCAAGCGTGACCGAAACATTGGAAATGTTGATCGCATGAAAGAAGAACACCCAATGAAGCGCAATCAATAAACCGACGATGATCAGTTTCATCATTTCAACCCGGTCAACATACAGGCTTCGTTTTGTAAATGTCGCAAATGCGAGTAAGAAAGTCGCCGCGAGCAGCATCCGGTACCATACCAGCGACGCGTCCTTGATCGAGATCAGGTCTCCAAGTACGGCCGTAAATCCCCAGATGAAAACGATCAGGTGAAGATTAAGGTAACTTTTGAGTTTACCGCTTCGCATTCTTGAGAAGATACACTGCCAGAATACCGAAAAGAATATTCGGGATCCAGACCGCAATTATCGGAGGAAATGAGGATTTTTCTGCAAGCGTTCCAAAGATCTTGTCGAAAAAAATAAAGGTGAAGGCAAGGATGATCCCGATCGCGAGATTCATTCCCATCCCGCCGCGGCGCTTCATCGATGATACGGCCACTGCAATCGTGGTCAGGATAAATGCCGAAACGGGAATGCTGTATTTCTTGTAAAGCACCACAAGATAAGTGTTGATGTTGGACGAACCCCTGGCCCGCTCTTTCTCGATGAATTTATTGAGTTCGCCTAATGTCAGCGTTTCGGCAACATAAACCACCGGGGTCAAATCCTCGAGATCGAAGTTGAAAACCGTATCGCGCTGCGTTCCCGACGACAGCTTATCGTTTAATCCCCCGACTACGCGTTTCGAGTAATTGAACATCGTGTAGGTTGAATCCTTTTTATGCCGCAAGCGTTCGGCACTGACTTTTTCCACAAGCTCCGCATTTTTATTAAATCGTTCGATCGTAAAAAAGAACGCGGTTTTGGATTGCTCGTGGAAATTCCGGACGTGTATGAATTCATGATCACCGACCTGCCTGAAAACATCGGTATTATCGCGGACCTGTTTGCTTTTGTTGAGATACTTATATCGGAAATCATTAAATCCGGCACTCGCTTTCGGGACAATAAAAAATCCCATCAGCAGTGAAAACAGCGAAACCAATGTCGCACCGATAATATAAGGCCTGAGAAACCTCGTGAATGAAATCCCCGAGCTTAAAATGGCGATGATCTCGGTATTGTTGGCCAATTTCGACGTAAACCAAATAACCGACAGGAACAAAAAAATCGGGAAAAGCAAATTCGCAAAATATATCGTGAAATCGAGATAGTAGCTCGCGATCTCAATAAACGGCACTTTGTTCTCGATCATCCTGTTGACCTTCTCCGAAACGTCTATGACGATCCCGATCGGGATGAACATCAAAAGCATCACGGTAAAAGTGAAGATGTAACGCTTGAGGATGTAGATATCGATGATTTTTAACACGGAGGAAGGTTTAGGAGTTTAGCTTTAGGAAGTTTAGAGGTTTAGTTTATTTGAGGATTGTTTATTTGTTTATTTGAGCATTCCCTAATTATCAACTTTCAATTATCAATTGTCAATTAAAGCCGGTTGTCCATCTGCCTCACCATCATTTCCTTCCACTGGACGAAATCTCCCGCTAAGATATGTTTTCTCGCCTCGCGCACCAACCACATGTAAAAACCCAGGTTGTGGATCGTTGCGATCTGTTTGCCAAGATACTCGTTTGCGACGAACAAATGCCTCAGATACGCCTTGGTATATTCGGTATCCACGAAGGTCATACCCATTTCATCAAGCGGCGAAAAATCGGCTTCCCATTTTTTGTTTTTGATGTTGATCGTTCCATGCGCCGTAAAGAGCATTCCGTTTCGCGCATTTCGCGTCGGCATGACGCAATCGAACATGTCGATCCCGAGTGCGATATTCTCCAAAATGTTGATTGGTGTCCCGACGCCCATCAGATAACGCGGCTTGTTTTCGGGAAGTATTTCGCAAACAACTTCAGTCATTGCATACATTTCCTCCGCAGGTTCGCCGACCGACAATCCGCCGATCGCGTTCCCAAGCTGATTTGTATTGGCAATATACTCCGCCGACTGCCTTCTCAAATCCTTGTATGTGCTGCCCTGGACAATTGGGAAAAAAGCCTGCGAATAACCATATTTGAACGGAACCTTTTCCAGATGCGAAATGCAGCGGTCGAGCCAGCGGTGCGTCATGTGCATCGAACGCTGCGCATATCTGTAATCGCAAGGATAAGGCGTACATTCATCAAAAGCCATGATAATATCAGCTCCAATCGTACGCTGAATTTCCATTACATTTTCAGGCGTAAAAAAGTGGTATGAACCGTCAATATGTGACTTAAACTTCACCCCTTCTTCTTTGATTTTTCTGTTCGAAGAAAGAGAATAAACCTGATATCCACCAGAATCTGTCAAAATATTACGATCCCA
>CBDUBP010000185.1:0-5383 GCA_965365415.1 uncultured bacterium
ATAATTTGCCCGCCATTTCGGGAGCGCAAAGATATAAAAATATTACAATTCCAAAACGCGGGAATGATAAATTTTTACAGAGGCTTCTCTTTTATTTTCAGCGGACTACGGCTGATTTCCGCGTATTCGTTTCTTGATTTGAAAATATCGATTGCAAGGAATACCGCTTCTTTAAATGATGTATGGTCGGCGATGCCTTTTCCGGCGATGTCGAAAGCCGTTCCGTGGTCGGGCGATGTACGGATCCTTTCGAGTCCCGCGGTATAATTGACACCTTTGCCAAAAGCGAGCGTTTTGAACGGGATCAGACCCTGGTCGTGATATGTCGCAACGACCGCATCATATTTCTCATAAGCGCCGCTTCCAAAGAAGCCATCTGCAGGAAAAGGCCCGAAAACCATTGTTCCGCTTTCAAACATCTTTTTAATGACCGGCTGCAGGATCTCCTTGTCTTCTTTGCCGATGACGCCGCCATCACCCGCATGCGGATTCAATCCAAGCACGGCAATCTTCGGCTTGTTGATGCTGAAATCACGGGTCAATGTCAGTTTTATCGTTTCTATCTTTTGACGGATCAGCTGTTCGGTAAGATGTGAAGCGACTTCATTCACAGGAACGTGATCCGTTAAGAGACCGACGCGCAAATTATCCTGAACCATCAACATTAATGCATTCCCTTCGATTTCCTGATTCAGATAATCCGTGTGCCCGGGAAAACGGAAAGTATCCGATTGGATGTTGCTCTTATTAATAGGAGCAGTCACAAGAACATCGATGGCTCCGCCTTTTAAGGCTTCGACCGATGCCACGAACGATTTGATCGCATATTCACCCGCGATTGGATCGTTTGTTCCGGGATTGACCTCAACCTGATCCTTCCACACATTCAGTACGTTGATCTTGCCCGGCACCAATTGATTGAGATGATCGATGCCGTGAAGAAGAAGTGTAAGTTCAAGATTCTTTTTAATGAACGACAGAATGCGGACGTTCGCAAAAATGACAGGTGTGCAAAATTCGAGCATTCGTGCGTCTTCAAAGGTTTTGAGGATGACCTCGCCGCCGATTCCATTAATATCTCCGATTGAAATGCCGACAATTATATTCTCTGCGTTCTTTACCACTGTCTAATTTGCTAATTTTGAACGCAAATTTATAAAATAAAACCGATGTTCACGGGAATAATAGAAACCGTTGGTACCATAACGAAAATTAGCCGCGACCGCGAAAATCTCGACATTACTGTTGATTCGGCAATTACCGGTGAACTCAAAATCGACCAGAGTCTGGCGCACAACGGAATCTGCCTGACAGTAGTTGGCCTTTCCGGCAGCCAATATACCGTAACTGCAATTGCCGAAACCATTTCCAAAACGACGATTGGGAATTGGAAAGTCGGCGGCCTCGTCAATCTCGAACGTGCGATGAAGCTTGGGGATCGCCTTGACGGACATATCGTGCAAGGCCATGTCGACCAGATTGGCGAGTGCATTTCTATAAAGGAAGCCGACGGAAGCCGTTATTATACTTTCAAATACGACACAAAAGCGGGGAACATCACGATAGAAAAAGGATCGGTCACCGTCGACGGGGTCAGCCTTACCGTCGTGGATTCGGTAAACGACCAATTTAGCGTCGCCATAATTCCGTATACTCTTGAGCATACCGGATTTAAGAATTTGGAAATCGGATCTGAAGTCAACTTGGAGTTCGATGTAATCGGAAAGTACGTCGCCCGGTTACACGCTGCCCGAAAATAAAAAAACCCCGTATTACGAGGCTTTTCTGATATTTAACTTGTACACTTTATATATTCCGAATGAAATGGCAGCCATCAGCAGGACGATCAGGCCATTGTCAATTGGTAGTCCCGGTGGCGGTGGTGGAGTTGGCGGGGGCGGCTCGTTAGGAGCGGCAAAAGCGCCAACCACAGGCAATAGTATAGCCAGCAGAATAAAAAATCTGGTTGGGACAATTTTCATAGGGTGTAAAAGTAAATAAAAAATCTTTTTGGCAAAATATTTTGGCAAATAAAATAAAAACTTAAAAATTCGCAAAAAACGCCCGGTTTCATTAATCATTTCAACGTTTTTAATAAGAATAACCAACTATAAATCAGCGTCATAAAATATGGCGAATGGCAAATATAGTACTTGTTTCCATTCGGCAAAATCATAACGCCTCTATTAACGTAAAAAATGAAAATTTAGTTTCGGAATTAATCTATCCGATCCTATTATTCTAAAAAACAGAACCTTATGGGATTCCAACTAATTTAACGATTGTTGTACGGCGAGTATCCGTACACGACAGTATTTTTAGAATCCAAATTTTTGTAATGTCCGATCGTTTACGAGAAAAGCTTACCATCCTTGCCGACGCTGCCAAGTACGATGTATCATGCTCATCCAGTGGAAGTAACCGTAAGAACACCTCCAAGGGACTTGGCGATGCATCGTCGGGCATTTGTCATACTTATACCGAAGACGGCCGCTGCGTTTCATTGCTGAAGATCCTTCTTACGAATCATTGCATTTACGATTGCGCGTTTTGTGTGTCGAGACGCAGCAATGATGTTCAGCGTGCGGCATTTACTGTTGACGAAGTCGTCGAGCTGACAATGAATTTCTACCGGCGGAATTACATCGAAGGGCTGTTCCTGAGTTCGGGGATTTTTAAAAACGCCGATTACACGATGGAAAGGCTTGTACGCATTGCGAAAAAACTTCGCCTGGAAAATAACTTTAACGGATACATACACCTGAAAAGCATCCCGGGAGCGAGCCACGAATTGCTGACGGAAGCCGGTTTGTACGCAGATCGCATGAGCATCAATCTCGAAATGCCGACCGAATCCGGACTTAAATTGCTTGCTCCTGAAAAATCACATGGTGATGTAAGGATGCCGCTTGGAATAGTGAAAGATGCGATCGCACAATATAAGGACGAGCGCAAAGTGATCAGGAACACGCCAAAATTTGTCCCTGCCGGACAAAGCACGCAAATGGTGATCGGCGCCACTCCTGAAACCGACATGGAAATCATGTACAGCGCGGCCGAATATTACAAAACATTTGATCTGAAACGGGTTTACTATTCGGGATATATTCCTATAAGCCATGATTCAGGGATGCCGACCATTGGAACACAACCCCCGCTTTTGCGCGAAAATCGCTTGTACCAGACCGATTGGCTGATGCGGTTCTACGGTTTCGATGTAAGGGAATTGCTCAATCCCGGAAATCCGCATCTGGATGTCGAAATCGATCCGAAACTGAGCTGGGCCTTGCGAAACATGGAGCAATTTCCGGTAGATGTCAATACTGCGGAATACAGAATGATTCTGCGGGTTCCCGGAATTGGCGTAGGATCGGCGAAGAAAATCGTGATGGCGCGGAAATTTGGTCGGCTGCGATCGGATCAATTGAAGAAGATCGGCGTTGCATGGACCCGCGCGAAGCATTTTATACGTTGTGCCGACAGCGCTTTTCACCTCAATGATCCCGAAGGATTCAAAGTGAAGCACCTGATTTTGGCGGAAAGCAGTTCAAAGTACCTGAAAGTTCCACAAAACCAGCTCACATTATTTTAGGCCGCGCGAAGGATGGAAGCGGCATCCTTTTGCCGGTTTGGGGAAACCTCACAGGTTTTGAAAACCTGTGAGGTTTTAAGGCAAAAGATACAGCGGACAGCCTGACCCATGGGGCGCGCCCAAAAAAAAATTATAAAATGACATTTGTTTTTGACGGAACTTTTGAAGGCTTGCTGACGGCAATCTTTGACGCCTACGAAGTAAAGGCCGCACGTGTTCATATTGATAGCGTTCATTATTACCAGCCCGGTCTTTTGGACGATGCGCATCATGTGATCGGTGATGAGGCTAAGGCTTCGCGTGTCTGGGCAGGATTAAAAAAGAAGTTGCCGAAAGGCTGGCCAAACCGGATATATACTGCTTTTTTATCTGAGCAACCGGAAACCTTTCAGCACATTTTTGATTTTGCGAAATATATTTTCGACAGTCCGAAAGGCGCGGAATCGAATTTTGGGCATCCATCGGTGATCGCGCTGACAAAAATTGACAAGAGCGTAAACCGTGAGCGGCATCGGATGAAGGCTTTCATCAGGTTTCAGGAAACCTCGGATGGGATTTTTTATGCGCCAATCGAACCGGATTTCAATGTCCTTGCATTAATTGCCGGATTTTTCAAAGGACGATACGCCGATCAAAAATGGATCATCTATGATGTAAGGCGCAATTATGGTTTGTACTATAATCTGGAGGATGTGGAAGAAATCCGCTTTGAGCACCAACCTCAGCTTAAACAATCGTCAACGTTTTTAACAGAAGATTCTCTCTCAGGCAGAGAATCGCTGTACGGCTTGCTTTGGAATGACTATTTTAAGAGTACCAATATACCGGCGCGTAAAAATATGAAACTTCATCTGCAGCATGTTCCTAAGCGATATTGGAAGTATTTGACGGAAAAGCAAGATCCGTAACTTAATAGGCTGTATACTTTTCGACAAAGTGTTCCTCAATTCCGTCGTCATCGGTATCGGCGAAATATTCAAAAATCAGATCGTCGAACGACAATGTGGTGATCAGGACGCTTCGGCTTGTCGAACCGTTAAAAAGTGTTAGTTCATCACCTTCAAGAATAAATGTGCCTTCCCAATCGTAATCTGCCTCACAATCCCAGATATCGACATTCCTGACTTTGTCGACATCATAAAACTGAATGTAATCCTTGCCGCATGATTCGTGGTCAGTGTATGGAATTACCAGCCCATCCTTGACGACTTCTTTATAGTACCATTTTTTATAGATGGATGGCTCGCTCGGCGGACTATCGCCGGTTCCGCAAGAAAACAAAGCGACGGACATCGCAAGAAAGAGAATTTTATATTTCATAATTTATTGATTGTGGTCTTTAAAAAAGCCTGGTTAGTTTGCAAAATGAACATCAAATCTGCCGTCCCGGATTTCGGTAACTTCACCGCTTTCATTTATTGCGTCGAACCAGAAGGTGCCGGAAATTATGTTCTGAGAGGGATCAAGTTTTGTAATGGTCAATTGTCCAATATTTAACCCTGTGGTCTGGAAATAATTCGGCTCATAAACATTGCTATATATGGTGAACTCGCCAAAATTAGAAGTGTAATTTTGCCCGTCATCTTCTTTCGCAATTAGAAAATAAGTATTTCCTTCAACTAATTGTTCATTTGTCGCGACACTGACGCTTTTGAGTATGTCATTAGTTCGATTTGATATTGACAAACCTAAACGATATCCACCGTCTACATATTGGTAAAAGCAACTCAACGTGGGTCCGCCCCAACCTGAACCGCGTGGAACGAAAATTTTGCCATCCACTAGGCAACC
>CBDUBP010000186.1:0-5380 GCA_965365415.1 uncultured bacterium
AAAAAAATGTAACGTGCTGTTAATCAATGTTAATAAAAACGTCGAATGTTTAAAAAAATCAGATGAAACGTAAGAAAAAATCCCTTCCGAAGAAGGGATGAACATGAGAAAAAAATGGAAGTTTGTTTTTAGCGCTTTACCATCCGCAGAACCTTTTCAGCACTGCCATCATTCAGCAGCAGCGTGTAAATTCCGGGTGGATAAGCGGATCCGAATCGCATGCTGCGGCAATCTGCCGAGGTCATCGTTCGGTTTTCAAGTGTGCGTCCCATCATGTCGAAAACTTTGATGGAAACCGTTTCATTGGCTTCGGAAACAGGTACAATCCCAAACGTCTCCGTAAAAGGATTCGGGAAAGCTACGGCCGACAGTTCGTCAGCAGCCGTTTCGGCATCTGCTACAACGGGTTCACTCATCCTGTTTTCAGTCGCATTTGGAGGCGTCACCACTGTGCAGGCTTTACCGTATGGTGTAAATACGCCGTTTACCATTACCGAAACGCGCACGGTGTATTCCGTATTTGGCTCAAGGCCCGTAAACAAGCTGAGCGAATAATTGCGCGTACTACGGTCGCGTGCCTGGCTATAACCTAATTTCTGCAGCCTGAAGCGATATTTTGTCGCACCTGCGATCTGGTCGGCATAGATAAGATCGCTCATCGATTCGGCCACCAGATCACATTGCGCAAGCTGTATTTTTGGTGTAGGCATCTTTGATGTGGTAATTGAGCAAGCCTGCCCGTACGGCAGATACGTACCATTGCTCTGCCGAATTGCCACTTCTATCGAATAAGTCCGCTCGTATGTAATACCTGAAACGGTAATCAGCGAAAGGATCCCATTCGCACGGTCGACGACCTTTAAAAATGCCGGATTTAATGGATCGGTGATCTTGAAACGGTAACCGGTCGCATTCGAAACGAAAGTAACATATAAGTTTTCCTGCAGCGACTGAAGCACGGCTCCGCATTGCATCGGATTGATCCGTGTTTGCAGTACCGGCGTAGTGATCTGACATTGTTCGCCATAAGGCAAATAGCTTCCGTCAAGATTTTTAACGGCCACGTCGACCACATATACGGTCTGTGATTCGATTCCCGGAACGAGATTCATCCGGAACTCGCGCACGGTCCTGTCGATCGTACGGATGTTACCGGGATTCATCACATCGATGATCCGGAAGCGGTAACCTGTTGCATATGCAACGGGGTTCGCATAAATCACCTGGGTGAGTCCGTTGAGCGTTATTCCGCATTGTGACGTTTGGATCTTTGTAAGCGGTGTTGGTGTCGAAACGGAACAGACAGGACCGTATGGCTGCCAGATTCCCTGATATTTCACCGCGACCGACACCTGGTACGTTCTTCCAAACGCCGTCGACGGCAGCATGGTCAGTTTAAATGAACGCGTCGTACGTTCGATGATGTTCTCTTGTCCGTTGTGGACAACGCGGAACCGGTACGCAGTTGCGCCCGCTACATAAGTCGCCGCAATATTGCTGTTCAGCGACGAGATCACGTTGCCGCATTGCGAGGTTTGGATCTGTGGCACAGGTACCGGCATCGCACCGGCAATGCTGCCCGAAGAGGCAACTATCAGCAACAGACTGATCATTAGTAGTTTTAATTTCATGCGATCTGATTTGGTAATGCGTTTTTGGGCATTTGTTTTGGCAGGTCAAATGTAAAAATCCAAATCAAATTAATCGATAATCTACCATTTTAATCGATGAAATGCATAATAATTAAATATTTTGTAAGTAATGTTTTATAATGTAGCGTGCCTCTGCGCTTCGCGTTGCCGCCTGTGCAGTCCCGATAGTTATCGAAAGCTTTATCGTTCACGCAGACTCATTGAGAATTCAATCCATAAAAAAAGCCTCTTCCTAAGAAGAGGCTTTTTCAAATATTAACCTAAATTATCTTTTGATCATCCTGATTGCTTTCGACTCAGAACCTTGTGAAACAATCACATTATAGACACCCGCAGGATATCTCTCTCCGATCTTGAAGTTTTCAGCTTCGGAGATAGTTGTATTGCGGTCGTCGAGGATCCTTCCCGCCATGTCGTATACCTTCACATTGACTTTATCAAAGTGTGCGGAAGTGATATCGATGCTGAATGAATCCGCGAATGGGTTCGGATAAGCGACAGCTGTGAAGTCAACTTCCGGCGCACGGCCCGATACGATTCCCGTAGGAGTAGTCACGGTACATGTCGCGCCATATGGAAGATAAGTTCCATCAGTATTCAGAACTGCAACTTCGACATTGTATACTGTTGATGGCAGCACCGTAAATGCGGTTACCATACTCATCTTAAAGTCGCGGATCGGACGATCGATTTCCTGCGTCATTGCAGGGTTTGTCGAATCGGTGATCCTGAAACGGTATCCTGCCGCGTAGTTTACCAGGTTGGCAAAAATGTTCTGATCAAAAGTTGTCAAGGTAGCGCCACAGTTACCAAGCTGAGTGGTTGGTGACGGTGAAGTGATCGTACAAACAGAAGGTGAATACGCCTGATAGAATCCTCCGATCCTTACAGCGATCTCAACCTGGTAAGTTGTTGCGAATGCAAAATTCGGCAAGCTTGTAAGCCTGAACGCGCGAAGGTTCGTATCATGTACCTGTACTTCGCCGGCATCAGGACCTGTAATCGTAGTTACTCTCCAACGATATCCCTGCGCACCCGCAACAAGATTCGCATAAATGTATGAGTTGATCGCAGAAAGCGTGATTCCGCAATAGTTGGTACCGATCGTAGTGGTTACAACAGGAAAACCTTCGTCAGTCGATCCGTCGCAATCGTCATCGATTCCGTTAAACAATTCCGGAGCGTTTGGATACACAAATGCAAGCGTATCGTTGCAATCTGTACTGTTTGCTACATAACCATCAGGCTGTACGCAGGCTGAAACAGAATTCGCAGCATCTCCAAAGCCATCACCGTCCGTATCGGCGTAGAACGTACCGCCGCCTGTCGTGATCTCGGGATTGGTATCATCACAATCGTCTGAATTGGTTACGCCATCGCAGGCAACCATCGTATCAGATCCAAAACCGTCGCCATCAACATCGGCGTACAGAACAACCGCATCATCGCAATCCTCTGAATTTAATACGCCACATGCTGCCAACGTATCGGAACCGAATCCGTCTCCGTCAAGGTCAACATAAAGTTCGTTGAAATCGTCACAGTCAGTATTGTCGAGCACGTAACCTTCGGGCTGTGAACATGAAACCAATGGCTGGTTCGGGTTACCGAAACCGTCGCCTTCAAGATCCTGATAGAAAGTCGTTGCGCCGCTTCCTACGTTAACTTCAGGATTTGTGTCGTCGCAGTCAGAACTGTCTGTCACATATCCTTCAGGCTGGAAGCATACAAATACGCGAACATCAGGATTACCAAATCCATCTTCATCAAGATCCTGATAGAAATGCCCGCCCTGGCTGTTTAGTCCAGGATCTGAATCGTCACAATCGTCAGAGTTGGTCACACCCGGACAAGCAGACAATACTTCCGAACCGAAGCCGTCGCCATCAGCATCAACAAAGTAAATCGCGGCATCGTCGCAATCAAGATTGTTCAATGAGCCACCAAAACAAGAAAGGTATGGAAGCACACCAAATCCGTCGAAATCATTATCGGTATAAACGAGCTGGTTGTCGTCGCAGTCATCGGTATTCAAAACACCACATGGCGCCGCGATCTCTGATCCAAATCCGTCGCCGTCATTATCAGCCCATGTTACGAGGTTGTCGTCACAGTCATCTGAATTGGCAACACCATCGCATGCAACGATAGTATCTGACCCGAATCCGTCGAAATCCTCATCTGAATAAGTGATGTTTGAATCATCGCAGTCATCAGAATTTTCTACACCGCATGGCGCGGCAACGTCCGAACCGAATCCGTCAGTGTCAAGATCTTCCCATGTAAGCAGATTGTCGTCGCAGTCGAGGCTGTTGGCAACAAATCCCACCGGTGCGCCTGTGCAGCTTGTCTGTGTAGTTTCCAGGTCACCAAATCCGTCACCATCGGCATCCGCATAATAAGTGACCAGCGGATTGACAGTGATCACGGCAGAACCTGAATTTCCTGTACCCGCACATCCGTTCGCACTAAACACATTCGCAATGGTATAAGTGGATGTAGATGCCGGAGTTACAATAATTGCATTTCCGCTGGTATAATTAGTAAAAGTGAATTCGTTGGTTCCGTCGGTAAGGACTACCGTGTATGGAGAGGTTCCGCCTGTAATTGCAACCTGAAGCGTTGAAGAGCTTCCTGCGCAGATTCCCGCGCCGCCTGTAAGCACCGCTGCAGTTGATGCCGGTCCGACCTCAAGTGAATAATTGCTTCCTGCGTTATCATCGTAGCTTATTGCTGCGAGCGAACGGTCAGCTTCCGAATCGGCTGTCAATTGTGCCAGCGTACGGGTACTTGTAAATACATAATAGTAAATTGTTGTGCCGCATGGTTGTGTCGGCAAGGCTGCAATCCATGTCGTGCCGGAACCGGAGGCCTGGACGATCGATGTTGCAGTAGTGAAATCGTTTGCTGTCGTACTGTAACGCACAAAGACGTTTTCGCCTGCTGAAGGTGTCGCCGAGGTCGAAATCCCAATTCCGGGAACGCCGCTAACAAATCCGTCTGCAGCACGTGTCACCGTGACCGGTTCTGCCGCAGTGTACGCCACAAAGGCGTCGCTGTTTGCATAACCTGTATCGCTCATTACAAATGTGTAATAGCCTGGCGCACTCATATCCAGGCCCATATCTTCGCCGCCACTCTGGAATGTAATGTCGTTTGTTGAGTTGATCGCAGCCTGGCCTATTCCATTAAAGTTCCATTTGTTCTGGAACCGGTTTGCTTCAGGACCTGAAATCAGCAGCCAGCCCGCTCCGCCACCGCCCGGCATGTTGTCGGGAGTGATGTCGCCGCCTGCAATCTGTACATTTATTGTCGTAGCCCATTGGCCGCGTCCATCTGCAGGATTAGCCGCTGTAGTGGAAATTTTACGATATCCTAACGTCCGGTAATCGGAATTGTAGGGCTCGGTCGAATAACCGTTGGGGCGCCCTACCCATTGTACCGGCTCGCCCGAAAAGATATTCTGGGCCGCCGTGTCTAGTGAAAAAATGACAGCGAATGCATAGAGTAAAACATTCATTGTCTTTAGTAGCTTTTGTTTCATACAAGCAATTTTAGGTTAATAATATCTTCTACGTGGGTGTGAAAAATCGTAGCTTAAATTTACCACATAAAAGAAGTACGGTTTTCTTAAAGAACTCCCAATATCGATAAACGACATAAAAAGTAGATATAAGGAAAATCTCACGAATAAAAAAACCCCTCCGAACCGGAAGGGTTTTTTAGTT
>CBDUBP010000187.1:0-5352 GCA_965365415.1 uncultured bacterium
TTTAAGCCATGAATAAACCAATGAAAATAGTTTTGGCGCTCGCGGTGATTTTTACGGCATCGGGTTATCTGCTCGATGAATACGGCAATGTGTTTGGAGAAGTCTTTATCGGTTTTTCAATCTTGCTTTGGATTTTCTTTCTTTTGTTGATTTATCAACAGCGGACAAAAAGCAAGACCGACACGTTCAATTGAAACGAGATTACTGCAGAGCATTTTGCCACTCATCAATTAACGATGTAAGATTTCTGCCCGCGTTTGCCGGACTTGAACTTGGCAATGTCACATATTTGATCCCTTCCCGGCGATTAAAAAACTTATTGAACATCGCTTCAGCTTTTTGGCCGTTGAAGGCAATAGTCCTGATCTCAGGATGCGTTTCGAGTAAACGATCTATGTCGTTTGGTTCCACATCGCGAATCGCACTGTCAAGACTGCCGTGCCGTATCGCATTGTGCGCAACATCCCATAGCGCAACCTTATTGTCCGCAAGCAGTTGGACCTTTTCCTCATAAGTCGCGGGAACATCCGTTTTAAATATTGCGGCGAGGATCTTCCAGAAACGATTTTGGGCATGCCCGTAATACTGCTGTAACTCAAGCGAGCGGTCGCCCGGCAATGAACCGAGTATCAGAATTCTCGCGTCGGAAGCTGTTATCGGAGCGAACGATCTTTTTGGTTCGATGATCTGCGAAAGTGGTGTTTTACTTTTTGCCATCTGGCTCATGATTTAAAGACGGATGCGATGTTTTGTCCGCGTTAAGGATTGCAGCGAAAATTCCCGATTTCAAGAGGGATTTGCTTCGCACAATTCGGCCTCTGGCCTCGGGTAAAGCGGAAAGCCTGACCGTTTGGCGGCGCAGCAAGCCAAATGGGAACGCCCTTGATCAAAGTGACAAAGTGCCAATGTAACACCCGATGCAAAGCCGAACTGAGCGCAGCTAAAGCGACAAAGCACAGGCGACAAAGCTACTGCAATACGTCCAGGATTCGTTCGAGCGCCATGCCACGAGAACCTTTGATCAAAATGGTCGAATTCTCGAATTTGCTATTGGAAATGTACTTTGACAATGACTCAAAATTTTCGAAAAAAAGCAAATTATCGTTTTCCCGTACACACGAGTAAAAATCCTTTCCGACAAAAATGAACCGTACATCGGAAAAATTGATTGCGGTCTCGACAATGTTTCGGTGTTCGTGAATGCTTTCAGCGCCGAGTTCGAACATATCTCCCAAGATCGCAACTTTTGATATAGCGTGAATGCTGCGAAGGTTGGCGATTGCGGCCGTCATGCTGCTGGGATTCGCGTTGTAGGCATCGAGGATGATCTGATTGCTTCCTTTTTGCATCAGCTGCGACCGATTGTTGTCGGGTGTGTAATTCCGAATTGCTTCCGCGATGCTTGACGGATCGATCTTAAAATAAGTTCCGATAGCAGCCGCGGCGGCAATATTGGGCGCGTTGTAGATTCCAATCAGGTTAGACTGTGCGTATGTCCCATTGAAATTCAGCGACACGAACGGGGCCGCCTGAACTGAATCAATGCGAACATCGGCAGCTTCGGAGGCGCCAAATGTAAAGCCATTTATACCTTCGGAATTTTTCACTTGGATCAAATCGTCAGTATTTACGAAAACGGTTCCGGCGTTCGATCGCAAATACTGATACAGCTCACTTTTTCCTTTAATGACACCTTCTGCGCCACCGAAACCTTCAAGATGCGCCTTTCCAAAATTGGTGATATAACCAAAATCCGGTGTGGCGATTCTGCAGAGGAATTCGATCTCTTTTTGATGGTTCGCCCCCATTTCGACAATGCCGATCTCAGTTTGCTCCGAAAACGAAAGCAACGTCAGCGGAACGCCTATATGATTGTTGAGATTGCCGATTGTAGCGCCAGTACTGTACCGGGTGGAAAGAACGGCATTGATGAGTTCCTTAGTTGTGGTTTTGCCGTTGCTTCCTGTAAGCGCTATAATTGGCAGCCCGAGATAACTTCGATGGAATTTTGCAAGTTCCTGCATTGCAGTCAAACTGTCATCGACAAGGATCGTACGATCGTCAATATGGTATTGAGGATTATCGATGACTACCGCTGACGCGCCTTTCTCCAAAGCTTCGGCCGCAAATGTATTGGCATCGAATCGTTCACCCTTGATTGCGACAAACATAGATCCAGGTTCGATCTTTCGCGTATCGATCGACACTTTGCCTGAGCGCAGGAATAATTCGTGAATTTGAGATATGTCCATTGTGTAAAAATAAAAGCCCTATAAAAGGGCTTTTAATGAATACAAGTATAATATTAGTTTCTAGGTCGTTTTTTCTTGTCGGCTTTTGGACCAACCCTCGACATTGCGCAGCGGAATCCGATGTAATCGGTTGCCATATCCTGCGGGAAATATCTCCTTTGAGCTGGGTCAAGCCAGTAAGCGCGGTCTCTCCATGAACCACCTTTGTAGACACGCACATCGTCGTTGACAAGTGTCGTACGCTTGCTTGACTTGTCGTATCTGCGGACCATTTGACCAAGGCTGTCAGTTGTGACATTGTGCTTTGGCGAATCGTACATTCTCTGGTCGTCTTTCAGTTTTTCGCCTTCTTCAGAGTTTCCGAAATCGAAATACCTTGTCGACTGTTTGTCACCGTCGCGGTAATTCCTGTTATCCGATTTATCAAAGTTCTGGCGCAGATATGTTTCGTTCTCGTCTACAGGCACGGTTGCGATCTCTCCAGGGTAATTCCTTGCAAGGACTTTACCGTTAGGAAGCGTATCGAATCTTTGCGTTTCAGGTGTTACGATCTCTACTTTTCCATCGTCGCCGATTTTGTTCTTAGTATAGACGTTACCCCTGTAGTAGTTGAAATCGTTTGCCTCATCATCAACGATCGGACGATAAACATCGGCAACCCATTCAGCTACGTTTCCTGCCATATCGTACAGTCCGAAGTCATTTGCAGGATAAGATTTAACCTTGTTGGTAATATCGGCACCGTCATCAGACCATCCCGCGATTCCGCCGTAATCACCTTTTCCTTGTTTGAAGTTAGCCAATTGATCTCCCCGGACCTGGCGCTTCCCTGAACGGGTGTAGCTTCCAGACCACGGATACTTCTTTTGTCCTTTGTAGATGTTGTATTCACGCTGCCCGACATCTGCCGCTGCAGCATATTCCCACTCAGCTTCGGTTGGAAGTCGGTATTCAGGAAGAATAAGTCCTGAAGTACGCTGAGCGTAAAGGTTGATCGAATCTTTGGAACCGCGGCGGCCTTTCTTAAGGACGATCTCTTCGTTTCCACCGAAAGTCTTGGTTGGCGCAGCCAGATACGTATCTGTGCTGAACATACCGTCGGGTTTCGCTTCAAGCTTCGCATCTTTCTTAAGATAGCGCTGGTCTTCGAGAGTCTTCTCGTTAACGCGGTCGGTTCTCCATTTTGAGAATTCTACTGCCTGGATCCAGTTGACACCAACTACAGGGTACTCGGCATAAGCTGGGTGACGAAGATAGTTGTTGGTCATTGTTTCGTTGTAACCAAGGCGGTTTCTCCATACAAGCGTGTCGGGAGAAGCACCTTCGTAAATGTTTTTGTAGTTTTCCTGATCAGGCGGGAAGACGCGCTTCAGCCAGTCGAGGTATTCCATGTACATGAGGTTGGTAACCTCAGTTTCGTCCATATAAAAGGATTGAACGTGCTGCTGATTTGGAGTATTGTTCCAATCGTGCATGATATCATCCTGCACTTTACCCATGGTAAACGTTCCGCCTTCAACCATCACAAGTCCGGGGCCGGTAGCCTGCTTCTTGAATTTGGAGGCATACTGGAATCCGCCTTTGCTATCGTTGATCTTCCAACCGGTCGCACGCGACGCACCTTTGGAACTGGACTTTCCGCCGCAGCTTACAACTCCTAAAGCTATTGCCAATACGAACAATAGTCTGATAGCCATAATCCTGTTTACTTTCATACTTGTAGTAGGTAATAAATTTTAGTGGCGCAATATAACAATTAACCGTTAAACCGCAACAACATTTTTTTTCTTTAAAATTCGGTCATCGCTGACGATTTAGCCGAAACTTCTGATTGAACGCAAATATAAATCAATTATTATATCCTATTCGACCAAATAAATTATTTTTACCGGTTGTAATAATCAGCCGTTCGAGGCGTTAGTATACCTAATGAAAAAAAAACTCCTTATTTTTCTGTTTTTGCTGTCACTCAAAGGCTTCGCACAGCAAACTGCAAATGTAGTCCTTGACTGGACAGGGACTTCGGAAATGTCCTTTGGCACTTTTAAAGTCAATATTCCGCAGATAAAATCAGAGGGTTTTAATTTCGACATTTCTTCCAAAAGTATCTTTTACGAAATTTCGGTTCCCGCCTCGGGATTAATTGGGCAGCAGTCATTACAGATCTCCAATATAAATTACGAACCGATCCCTGCCAATGCGCTAGGCGATCTGAAAGTATCATCGATACCTTCAGAGATCAATGCAAAAATCAAATCCTCAAAATCCCGCGACAAATATGCGGCGACCATTACACTCTCTCCTATTATTAAGGACGGTTCCGGATATAAAAAAGTCATATCGTTTACCTATACCATAGCTGCATCGGCGAACCGGATCGCGCAGATGCCCAACAATGTAAGCGCGATCACCAATTCTGTATTTGCATCGGGTGATGTATATCGGTTTTACGTCGAAAAATCCGGCGTATATAAATTATCGAAAGGATTTTTGCAATCGCTTGGACTGAACACATCGGGAGATCCGCGAAAGCTCAAAATATATGGAAGCGGCGGCCGTATGGTGCCATTGCTCAATGCTACGCCATATCCGATGGATCCCGAAGAAAATGCAATCCAGGTGATCGGCGAGGAAGACGGCACTTTTGATTCGGGTGATTATATTCTTTTTTATGCTGAAGGTGTCGATAACTGGAGCACGGAAAATCAAACGCACAACAACCTCTATTCGACAAGATCATATTACTATGTGACCGCGAAAGGCGGCGATGGCAAACGCATCACACCGATGGACCCGCTGGTTGGCGTTGCACCGACGCCCGTTACGATCTTTGACGACTACCAATTTCATGAACGCGATCTTACCAACATCGGGCGTCTTGGCCGACGGTGGTTTGGCGAAGACTTCAGTATCGATGAAGAACACGAATTTGAATTCAGTTTCCCAAATATCGTTACGACTTCACCCATCGAAATCAGGGCATTTGCCGGCGCGGCTTCGTTCACCGGAACATCAATGGCAGTTGAGGCCAACGGCCAGCCCATCGGCGCGATGACATTCGGCGCCATTTCTGTCAACAGCGGGATCGAATTCTTTTCGG
>CBDUBP010000188.1:0-5328 GCA_965365415.1 uncultured bacterium
ACCGCCGATGCGAGTACCGAAAATCCAATTTTGCTCTTATAAAAAGGTTCGCCCTTTTCCAATTTGGGATAATGCATCGACGATGAATTGTCGATGATCAGATGGCATCTGAGATTCGTCTCCTCCTCGTACCGCTTTGTATACAGCCTGTCGGTTTTGGCAAACAGCTTCCAGTCGATGTGCTTTGTGCTTTCCCCTGTATTGTATACTTTATGCTCGGCGAATTCGGCCGAGAATCCGTGAAACGGACTTTTGTGCATCCCCGAGATAAAGCCTTCGACGATCTGGTTCGCCAGGAGTTCGAGATGGCCGAAACTCGATATTTTTTCTATTTCCGATTCGATCTTCATAATTCCAAAGATAGAAAAATAGCCCTTTGACCAGATGTGCCGCGAAGTGTTTAACGGTTATTTCTCAACTTTATCCTCGAGTGCTTTTAAACGCTGCTCCAATGCATCGACTCTATGGCCTAGCATCACATTCTTCTGTCGCTCAGATTCGATGATAGCCTGTTGTTCCTGGACGGCTTTTACGAGTGGCACGACGAATTCGGCGTAGCGCAGGCCATAATAGTCGCCCGGATTTTTTGGGCTGTCGACACCACTAAAGTCGAAATTAAGTTCTCTTGCCGCCTGTTCAACATCCTGCGCGATAAACCCTGTTTGCCGCAATGATGCTCGTTCGCTCTCCGACTGCGGTTTTCTAAGTTCTGATGGTATTTTTAGATAATCTGCAACCGCCGCCGGATCAACATTGTACATAACCGGCCTTAGTTTGCTGATGAAGGCCAATCCGACGACTTCATCGGAGACATTAGTTTTAAATCGTTCGTCCGATAATGTTGTCCATCCGACTTGCCCGCCGATGCTGGTCACACCGCCGTCGCCAATGCGAACCTGATTATTGGCAGTGATACCGGCTGCGTCACCGATCGCAGTGGAGTTTGTAAAGGTTCCGATAGAATAGGCCGATCCGCCAATTGCCGTATTGAAGTTTCCTGTCAGATTTTGATTCAGCGCGCGGTAGCCTACTGCAGTATTCCGCGTTCCCGAGTTGTTAAATTGAAGACTTTGATAACCGAACGCTACATTGTTGGAAGATGTATTGAAAAATAAGGCCGACATTCCGACAGCCGTATTGAAGGATCCCGTAAGATTATTGTTCAGCGCGGTCGAACCAATGGCTGTATTGCTGGCACCGCTTGTGTTTTGAAAAAGCGCATAATTTCCGAATGAAGTATTGTCGTTTGCAGTATTATATCGCAATCCATTCACTCCCATTGCGGTATTCCGAAGCCCGGTATTATGTTGTAAAGTGGCATACCCGACAGAAGTGTTGAAACTGTTTGTCGTTCCATCCTGCTGTGAAAAACTCCCGATGGCCGTGTTGTACTGTCCGGTCGTATTGACGCTTAATGCGCTGGCTCCAATAGCAATCAGTTGTGACATTGTATTGGTTCCAAGCGTATTTGGGCCGACTGCAATATTGGAACTGCCTGTGCTTCCGTACGCGGCCCCGTTTCCAATAGCGACATTCTGGATTCCTGTTGTATTGTTTTCCAGCGCCCCGGTCCCGACCGCCGTATTTAAATAACCTGATATGTTGCTTCGCATGGCAAGCCCGCCGACTGCGACATTGGAAAAACCCATCGTATTCGACATCAACGCTTCGGTACCCATTGCCGAATTCATAGTTCCCTGATTTGCCGACGAAAGTGCATGGGTTCCAAAAGCACAGTTATAACTTCCAAAATCATTTCCATACATGCTAAATGATCCCACGGCCGTATTGCTGTTGCCCGACCCGTTATTTCGAAGTGCATCATTGCCAAAAGCCGTATTGAATCCGCCCGGTGCACTTACAGGAAGCGCATTATTGCCAAATGAAGTGGCGAACTCTTCCAAAGTTCCCGCGAAAACATTGTTTCGTTTAAAGATCACATTGCTGTCATCCGTTGTGCCCATAAAATTAGACGACGGGCTTGTTCCTGCATTCCCATTCAGCGCCCATCCGGAACCCGAGCCCACACCACGCCAGGTCGCAGATGGCTGGTCCCAATAATAAAATCCGGGTTGATCGGTTCCCGAAACTGTTGTAAGGTAAACCATCAGGCCATTTTGTGCAGCTGTCATCGAACCTGCGGCGGTTAGGGTCGAAACCCTAGGAATCAGGATTCCATCCGTATTAAGTGGTGCTGCCGAACTGGTTGCAGTAATTTCCAGACGTGCATCGGGTGCGGTATCTCCAATTGAAATCTTACCGGTGGCGGTATTCATCCCTGTTCCGTAGATGACATTTCCGACCGACAATTGATTTCCGCCGGTAAGGCTTGGCATCGATGCGCCATATCCGATTGCGATGTTATTGCTACCCGATGTCTGTCCGATCATCGCCTGCGCACCGACGGCCGTATTGAAGGATCCGCTGGTCACATTAGCGAGCGTTCCATATCCGATCGATGTGTTTTCAGCACCCGACGGATGATTGAACAATGCATTGACGCCTGCTGCGGTATTGTAATTTCCCGTGGTGTTGGCCTGCAATGAGTTGAATCCCATCGACGCGTTGTCGTGACCGGAAGTATTGTTGTACATGGCCGCATCGCCAAGAGCCGTATTCCAGCTGCCCGTTGTATTAAAAAACAGCGAACGATACCCAATCGATGTATTTGAAATTCCGGAGGTATTGGTAAAAAGCGTGTTGACGCCAACCGCAGTATTAAAGTTGCCAGAGACGCTGTTGATCAATGAATTATACCCAACTGCGGTATTGTAACCTCCAATAGTGTTCGATCTGAGTGAATAAGCCCCGAGTGCGGAATTGTACAAACCTGAGGTGTTTTCCTGAAGTGATTCGGCACCCACGGCCGTACCACCCGAAATTGTAGAGTGATAAAGTGCATTCTTCCCAACCGCCGTGTTGTTGCTTCCTGAAGCATTCGTATAAAGCGCACTCGGCCCGACTGCCACGTTATTTTGACCTGTTGTATTATTAAAAGCAGAACTGTGTCCAAGGGCTGCCGTGCCAAATCCCGTGGTATTGCTGTACATCGAATTCACTCCGACGGACGTATTGTAGCTGCCGGTTGTATTGAGGAGCATCGATTGAACACCTACTGCGGTATTTTCTACTGCTGTGGTATTCGAGTGAAGTGACATTGCGCCGATCCCGGTATTGTAATATCCTGCAGAATTGGAATGCAACGCGAGCTTACCAAATCCTGAATTATAATTTCCGCTGCTGTTAAAATTCAGGGATTCAGAACCAACGGAGGTGTTGTTGCTTCCGATATTGTTAAACCGCAAAGCATTGTTGCCAATCGCGACATTCTCAGTTCCCGTCGTATTGGATGCAAGGCTGTTTACCCCGAATGACGTTAGCCAGCTTCCGGTGGTAAACTGGTTCAATGAAGCATATCCAAATGACGTGTTTGTGAGATGGATAAGTCCTGACCGAAAACTATTCCTTCGAAAAACGACATCCTGATTGTCGATCGTACCGATGAAATTGATATTTGCATCCGTTCCGCCATTCCCATCGGTTTCCCATGCATTGTTGACGGCGCCGCTTCCAACGCCTTTCCATGACAAAGTGGGATGATCCCAGTAATAAAAGCCTTTTAAATTCAATCCTATATCCGACGTCAAAAAAACCAGCATCCCATCCTGAGCCGCTGACGGATTGGCTGCGGGAAAATTGTCAATTTTGGGAATAAGCACGCCGTCGGTGTTTGACGGCGAAGCCTGGTTTGAAGAGCGAATATCCAATTGCGCTTCAGGTGTTGTGGTATTGATCCCGACTTGCGCACAAACTTCAGCGGTGAGGAAACAAAATACTGTCCCCAAAAAAAACAACCTCATAATATAAATTTTTTGGATTTATACCATGCAGCAGTAGGTCATCAAAGATAAAAAAATGAAAAATGTGATGAGAATGTTTTTTTATCTATAACGCTGATATTATGCGAAATAACAATTTAATGCTCGCCGACAAAAGCATAAAATAAAAAAGGCCTGGTCTCCCAAGCCTTTTAATATTGTTATAATTCCAATTACAATACTGCGTTCAATGAATCCGCGTAGGTCTGTTTCGGCGCAACGCCAACCTGGCGGCCAACAACTTCACCGTCTTTGAAAACGAGGACTGTAGGAATGTTTCGTACACCGTACTTGGCTGCGAATTCCTGGTTTGCGTCGACATCGACCTTACCAACAACTGCGCGGCCTTCAAATTCTTCGCTGATCTGATCGATGATCGGGCCAACCATCCTGCACGGACCGCACCATGCAGCCCAAAAATCTACCATAACGGGTTTATCTGATTTCAATACTACTTCTTCGAAGTCAGCATCTGTAATTGCCTGTGCCATATAAGTGGTTTCAAATTAATAAACGCAAATTTAGACATTTAAACTTTAAACTCTTGTTAAGCGCATTGCTTTTGATTATTGCGAAATTCGCTATGATTATATCAATTTTTCTTTGTCCTCAATTCAGCCTGAACCTAATATCCATTTTTTCCAGTTCCTGCAATAAGCTACTGTTGATATTAATACGGACTTTCCGGCTTGGCATGGCAATCCTTGTAACGATTTTCGTTTCTTCGATCTCCGGCTGGACAAGGACTTCATCATCAAGCAATCCCTCATCGGAAACAATTTCCTTTACAGGCGCTATGGCTTTTGTCACCTGCTGTGTTTCCAAAACTTCGAAAGAGAGCGAATGTTCGCCTTTATTTGCTTGGAAAACCCGGCTCAACTGATGAATCGTATCATTCTGAAGTTCCTTTATATTGAGATTCAGGGTAATCTTCTTTGCTTGTGTTGAAAGCACATCCTGAAGCTGCTTAACTTCCAAAAACTGGATTCGCGGCTCAGTCCGTTTGCCCGTTTCCTTATTAAGCCAGCCTTCGCGGACATTGCATTTGAAATACAGGAACCTATTCCCGGATAGGAAATGCCTGAACTTCAGATATTCCTCATCGAACATCCTGAAGTCGTGTGTTTCGTCAAATCCTTCAAGAGTGAACATGCCCCAATCCTTGCCATTTTTGGCGGTCTTGTATTGCACGTTGGTCACAATTCCCGCGAATGTCAACGTCTTATTTATAAAAGGTTCAAGATTCTTCAAATCATTCAGCCTGACGGAACAAAAATGCTTCGACGATTTGCTGCATCTGGTCATAAGCGGATAGTATTAATACTACTTTGACAGTTTAAGTTTTATATCGGTTGATATCATATTGCCGCTGTTGATGCCTTTGGTGGATGGTTTGCCAGACCTGTTGCTCAGTGGTGATCTTGCTGGGTAAAGTCAGAGCTAAAGCAAA
>CBDUBP010000189.1:0-5308 GCA_965365415.1 uncultured bacterium
GGATATCCGTTTGAATTCTACTTTGCCCGCATTGTAAATCGTGGATTCTTCGACCGAACTCCATCCCAGGACTTCGTTTTCCTTTTCATTGACGATTACCGCATTCCATACGATATGGCCCGGAACACCCGGAAGTTTTGCTTTCCATTCCGAAGCAGTTCCCGATTTTACTGTAACACTCTCGATATGTTCCATGAACAAAGGAAGATTGTCGAGTTTTCGCCAGAATTCATACACTTCCGCAACAGGCCTGTTGATCTGCATCGAAGTGCGGATATTTACATTCATAGTTTTTCGCACAAGATTTTCGGCAAGTTCGCCAACGGGACAATGTCCTCCGATGCCACGGTAAAGCAAATATGCGCCGCCAAGTGTTTCCATCCAGCCGCCTTTGCGGGCAGAAGAGTGGAACAATAATCCGACGCCGGCAGCGATCGAGATGATTCTCTCGGCTACACCTAAATGAGATTGTGAAGAAGGTGAATGATGTGCATCCATAAACTTGATATTTATCAAAAAGCAGAGGCTTTTATCTACATAAAAGCCTCATACTCAAAATCACGAAGTGAGAACAAAATTCAAATTACGGCCTGGCTTTCCTGCGTGTCGCCGACCGGTTCTTTTTCTGGGCGATATCAACTGAATCCTTATGTGGTTTCGGTGTCACTTTTGGATGATCCTGTGTTTTTACGGCATCCATCGTTTTGATATCCGACTCCTTTTTAAGCTGTGTATTCGTACTTGTCGTATCGCCTCGCGGCATTGCCTGCGTCTGCTCGGCCGGTGGATCAACTTGAGCCATCACACTGCCGAACGCGAGGAAAATGCCATATGTCATCAATTTTCTTTTCATCAAATAAATAAAAAAACCTGCATTCCTAAATCATATCGTCTTGGGAACGCAGGTAGTTAAAGTATTCATGATCTGACATCCTTTCAAAATCGACATCAGAAAATTCCGCAGTGCCATAAATGTCGCCGTCAGAAAGGCTGTTGTAGTCACTTCCTGCGGGGAACGGGCTGTTGTTATTAAAAATTGCGTCCTGGTTGTCCTGACCGTAGGCGCCGAAAAGGTAATTTTCCATGATGTAGGTTTTAATGATTCGTCATGAACACCTTGCAAAGTTCAAGATGCTGACCATCAAACCATTTACATCATTATTATCAAACTTTACATCATTTTCATATTAGGAAAAGTATTCCTACTAATCCGGCAATGTGGAGTTACCTTTCCATTCGCTGAATCCACCTAACAGATTGTATGTGTGGTGAAAACCCATTTGGTTCATTATCTGGCAGGCCTGCTTGCTCCGGCCTCCGGATTTGCAGTACACATAATAATTTTTGTTCCGGTCCAGGTTGTTGATATCGTCAATAAAGCCTTGGCCACGATGAATATCAACCAGCATTGCGCCCGGAATGATTCCTTCATTCCATTCGTCCTCTGTACGTACATCAATGACCACCGCTTTGTCATCACCGGCAATTTGTCTTTCCCATTCTTCTTGTGTCAGATCCATGTTTATGCTTTTATTGAACAGCCTATTGCTTTAGTTTCCTTGATTTCAATTTCTTTGTTTTCGAGCAGTGCATCAACGGCATTTGCGACGAATTTCGACTGTACGGCAGACTCATCCGAATGATTGTCATCAATCGCACCGATATATTTCACTTCCAGTCCTTTCGCACTTTTTTGAAGCAGATATACATGCGGCGTCTTTGTCGCTCCGTACTGTGGATAGATCTTTTGCCCGTCATCCATGAGGTATGGAAAAGTAAATCCTTTTTCTTTTGCGCGGACTTTCATCAGATCATAACTGTCTTCCTTTTGTTTTGCAGAATTGTTAGGATTGATGGCGATCACGGGATATCCCAAAGGCTTGTACTTTTTGTCCAGCGCAATGATCCTGTCTTCGTAAGCCTTTGAGAACGGACAATGGTTGCAGGTGAAAATGACGATGAACCCTTTGGCGGTTGTATAATCTTTCATCGAAACCATTTTGCCATCGACATTCTTTAACCGGAAATCCGTTGCGAGGTCGCCGATCCGGTACCCGATGACATCTTTGCCGTCGAACGCAGACGTGGCAAGCACGATTGCGCAGATCAATAAAAATTTTAATCCTTTCATATGTTTAATTAATTAGTAATTCATTTAATGCCGTTTCGAGTTCTTTATAGGTAAAACTCTGTTCATAGAATTTTCTTGAATTCCTGTTGAAGATCAATGTGGCTGGTATAGCGCCGCTCCATTCCGGGTCGACCTTTCCTATCCAGGCGTTTGCGTCCGGATCGTCAAGATGGATGATCTCCTGGCGAATGTTCTTTCGTTTAATGAATGATACGAGGTTCTTCGAGACCTGTTTTGGAAAATCAAGACTGATCAACAGCACTTTTACCTTTTTGCTTTTGTACTGCTCGCCCAATTTCTCGAAATGCGGCATTTCCTTTACGCATGGACCGCACCACGTTGCCCAGAAATTTACGACGTAGGTCGTATCGGATTCTGTTGCCAGCATCGGTTCAACACCAAGAAAATTATAGGACTTTATGGAGATGCCGTCAGCAACAATTGTTTTGACTGTTGCGGCTTTATCATCCTGCGAATGCAAAACGAAAGAGCATAGCAAAAAACATATGATCATTAAAATGCGCATCCGCTAAAATTAATTCAATAGAAACGCAGCAAAATCCAATTAACAAAAAAATAACAATAGCCACTCTTGATACGTATAAAATTCACATACATTTGTATCTACAAATTTTGTAGTGTAATGAGTGTTATGGAAATGAATGGGAAAACGTATGAAATTCTGCCGCAGAAGAAAGCGGTTCTCAATATCCTGCACACACAGAATTTTGTGGCCGAAAAATTATCAGAGGTATTTAAACCGCATGATCTTTCGACCGAACAATTCAATGTGCTTCGAATTCTGCGTGGCAGGAAAGGATGCCCGGCAAATATGTTTTCGATTCAGGAAAATATCATCTCACGCACGAGCCATACGACGCGGCTCGTCGATAAGTTGCTGCTTAAAGAACTGGTGACCCGGCAGATTTGTCCGCAGAACCGCCGCAAGATCGAAGTTCAGATCACCACGAAAGGCATTGAGCTCCTGAATGAAGTTGATCCGATGGTTGATGCCATCGAAAAGGAAATGGCCGCGAATCTATCTGATGCAGAGCTTGATACACTGAATTTACTTCTCCAAAAATACCGCAAAGCGGACAACGATAATAATCAATAACTTTAATTTTAATTTAATTACAAAAATGAAAACTCTTAAAACACTTGCCATCGCTTTGGTTGCATTAACGACAATTTCGGCCAGCGCACAAACAAAAAAGAAAATCGATGTTTCCAAAAGTAAAATCGCCTGGGTCGGAAAAAAGGTAACGGGTGAACATTCAGGAACCGTAAACCTGCGCGATGGTGTTTTGACATTCAAAGGTGACCAGCTTACGGGCGGAAGCTTTACGGTTGACATGAATTCGATTGCGGTTACCGATCTTGAAGCAGGAAAAGGGAAAGAAAAACTTGAAGCGCATTTGAAGAACGACGACTTCTTCGCTACTGATAAATTTGATGCAGCGACTTTAGTCCTTACAACAGTCACTCCACGCGGAAATGGTTTATACGCAGTTCGTGGTGATATGACAATCAAAGGAAAAACCAACCCGGTGGGATTTGATATCAACGTAAGCGGAAATACGGCGAAGACAAAATTCAACATCGACAGGGCGAAATATGACGTGAAGTACAATTCGGGAAGCTTCTTCCAAAACCTTGGCGACAAGACGATCTACGATGATTTTGAAATCACGGCTGCGCTTGTATTCTAATCAGGATCACATTCAGATATTCAAAACCCGGGGCAAATTGCTTCGGGTTTTATTTTAAAGTAACTTCGCGTGATGAAAGTACTGGTGGTCGACAATTACGACAGTTTTACCTATAATCTCGTTCATTATCTCGAAGATCTTGGCGCGCAGGCAACAGTCTGGAGAAATGACGAATTCCTGCTTGATGAAGTCGAACCTTTTCAAAAAATCGTCCTTTCACCCGGACCGGGAATTCCTGATGAAGCGGGACTTCTCAAACCTTTAATCGAAAAATTCGCAGCAACTAAAAGCATACTCGGAATATGCCTCGGTCAGCAGGCGATCGCGGAAGTATTTGGAGGTACGATCGAGAATTTGGATTCCGTGTATCACGGGGTTCCCTCGGAAATTACAATTCTTCGTCAGGATCTGCTTTTTGACGGCCTGCCCGAAAAATTCATTGTCGGCCGCTATCATTCGTGGTCGGTTTCAAAAGCGTTGCCCGATGTGCTCGAGGCCACTTCAATCGACGCGAACGGCGAAATCATGTCGCTTCGGCATAAGACCTTTGATGTGCGCGGCGTGCAGTTCCATCCTGAGAGCATTCTTACCGTCAGTGGAAAGCACATCTTAAATAACTGGCTTAAAGAAGGTTAAAAAGAATTTAAGAAATTTGGTCAGCCGGATTTTGCAAAACATCTTTTTGTATATTTGACTCCCTTAAAACCAATCAGTCATGGGAATGTTCGGCAAAAAAACCAAGAAACTCATCGACGAGTTCAAACAGAAGAGTCAGCACTACTCCAACGACCTGAGCCGCGAGATCAACGAACTTTTAGACGAACTGAAATCGGATTATGACGAGAACAGCGATGTCCTGCCTGAATTTACATTGTTCGTCACGCAGTTGAAATCAAAGCTCGATCCCGCCGACAGCCAAAAGCTTGAAGAGTTTTCCGCGCGGCTTAATCTGGTAAGCCACAGCGCAAGGAAAGGTGTCAATGCAATGTGGGAACTTTCAAAGAACCAGCGAAAGCTGACAGCTGAAAACCTTCGTGATTTTGCAGAATTCGACAATATCAAATAAAAAAAATCCCGCATCGGCGGGATTTTTTTATGCTTTTATTTTCTTGGCAGTGGTTTTTGGCAAGCCATCTTTGTGAAGCAGGATTCCGGTCGACTTTAGTTGCACGAAAGCTTTGGTCACATAAAGATATCCTTTATAGTCGTTACTTTCGCCCCACGAATTCTTTACCTTGTAATATTCCTTGCCTGTCTGGTCTTTGACCAATCCGACGATCTGCATTGCATGATCGTCCGTTGTATTGAGTGTGTACAGCTGCTCAAGCCGAAGATCTTCAGTCACTTTCTTTTCATTTGCCGGACCTTCGAACAAACGCTTTTTCTGCTCGTCGGAAATTGTGTGGAGCTCCATGTCAGGAACGAAAGCAACGCCGTTTTTCCAGCTGAAATACGGCTCGGACAC
>CBDUBP010000190.1:0-5292 GCA_965365415.1 uncultured bacterium
TTTCAGGTCTTTAAAAGATAATAAGCGACAGCAGATTGAAGATTTATAAAGTTTTACAAATACCATCCATAATTGTGCAAACAGTTGTCTTCCGGTCCTCAGACCTTTGTATGGTAATTTAAATATTGCAATTATGACACATTCATACAATATTACCGGTATGTCTTGCGACGGATGCCGGAATAAAGTCGAGAAAGCGCTCAACGCCATTGATGGGATTCATGCCGTTGTAACCCTCGATCCGCCCGAAGCTCTAATAACCATGCATCACCACATTCCAACTCAGGAACTTCAGCAGGCTCTAAGTAAAGCAGGTAAATATTCGATTGAGCCAAAACCAACCACCCATGGTCACGCTCCGAAAAATGACTCCTGTTGCAGCATGCATTCAACAGAAAGTCACACTTCAAATCCTAATGCCGCAATGACGGGAAGTCCCGGCAAATACTATTGTCCTATGCATTGCGAAGGTGACAAGATCTATGATAAACCAGGAAATTGCCCGGTATGCGGAATGCACCTTGAAAAGATACCCGAACTTTCGACTGTTCGGACCACCTACACTTGTCCAATGCATCCTGAAGTCGTGAAGGACGGTCCGGGAAGTTGCCCGATTTGCGGGATGGATCTCGTCCCGTTGGACCCCGCAGAAAACGAAGAAAACCGAACTTATAAAGACCTGCTGTTTAAAATGAAGATAGCGACGGTCTTTACGCTTCCAGTCTTTGTCATTGCCATGCTTGAAATGGTGACCAATAACCCATTGGAAAGAATTATGCCATTAACTTATTGGAACTGGGTTCAGTTGACTCTTACTTTGCCTGTTGTTTTTTACGCATGCAGCAGCTTTTTTGTTCGCGCCTGGAAATCGATTTTCACGTGGAATTTAAATATGTTCACGCTTATTGGTATTGGAACCGGTGTGGCGTTTCTTTTTAGCCTTGTAGGAATGTTTTTCCCCGACATCTTTCCACCTGAATTTAAAAGCGAACATGGTACCGTCCATCTTTATTTTGAAGCCACAACGGTAATTTTAACCTTGGTCTTATTAGGCCAGCTCTTGGAAGCCCGTGCACACAGTCAGACAAGCGGCGCGATTAAAGAATTACTAAAACTTGCCCCAACCGAAGCAACTTTGGTTGTCGATGGAAAAGATCAGGTAGTTTCAATTCACGACATTCAGAAAGGCGATTATTTACGCGTAAAACCCGGAGACAAAATCCCGGTCGACGGTAAAATTGCCGACGGCGAAAGTTCAATCGATGAATCAATGATCACCGGCGAGCCAATCCCTGTTGATAAAAAAACAGGCGATACTGTCACATCAGGAACTATCAACGGCAATCGTTCATTTGTAATAATTGCCGAAAAAGTCGGTTCCGAAACCTTGCTGTCCCAGATTGTTCAGATGGTAAATACGGCCAGCAGGTCAAAAGCCCCAATTCAAAAACTTGCCGACAGCATCTCAAAATATTTTGTTCCTGTTGTAGTAATTATTTCAATCATCACATTTATTTTGTGGTCGCAGTATGGGCCTGCACCGGCAATTGTTTATGGATTTGTCAATGCCGTTGCCGTGCTGATTATTGCCTGCCCTTGCGCACTCGGCCTGGCAACTCCCATGTCGGTTATGGTCGGAGTCGGAAAAGGTGCACAATCCGGCGTGCTGATCAAGAATGCCGAGGCACTGGAAAAAATGAACAAAGTAAATGTTTTGATTACCGATAAGACGGGAACAATCACTGAGGGCAAGCCTTCGGTCGAAAAAGTGTATGCGATTAATCAAAACGAGGATGTACTGATCATGAATATTGCGTCATTAAATCAATATAGTGAACATCCGCTTGCAATCGCCATGATCAACTTTGCAAAAACAAGAAACGTTGCAATTACTGATGTAAAAGATTTTAAAGCGGTATCCGGAAAAGGAGTCGTGGGCACGGTCGCAGGTAAGAAAGTAGCTGTGGGAAACCGCAAATTGATGGAAAAAGTGGGTTCGGAAATTCCTGATGTTCTCGACGCTAAGGTCATTGAAGAACAAAAATTGGGTAAAACGGTATCATATATTTCATCAGAAAATGAAGTCGTAGGTTATGTGGCAATTACCGATGCCATAAAGCCAACCAGTAAGCAGGCCATTTCAGAATTGATAAGCCAGGGTGTCGATGTCATTATGGTCACCGGCGATAACGAAAACACAGCCCGGTCGGTTGCAGGCCAGCTTGGCCTAGCATCATTTATTGCGGGCAGTTTGCCGGAGGATAAACTAAACGAGATCAAACGTTTGCAATCGCAGGGAAAAATCGTGGCAATGGCAGGCGATGGAATCAACGATGCTCCTGCTCTTGCGCAGGCCGATATAGGCATTGCGATGGGAACAGGAACAGATGTAGCAATCGAAAGTGCAAAAGTAACGCTGGTTAAAGGCGATATGATGGGTATCGTAAAGGCTAAGAAATTAAGCCATGTCGTGATGCGAAATATTAAGCAAAATTTATTCTTTGCCTTTATCTATACCCTTCTCGGTGTGCCGGTTGCCGCCGGAGCGCTTTATCCAGCGTTCGGGATTTTGTTGTCACCAATGATTGCAGCGGTTGCCATGAGCTTAAGCAGTGTCTCAGTAATTCTGAATGCGCTGAGACTGCGAAGTACCAACATATAAAAGGAGAAATAGATAAATATTCAAATATTAATTTAAAATTCTATCACAATGAAAATCAAATCAATTTTATTCGCAAGCGCACTGTCGCTTCTATTGCTGAACTGCAAAGACAAAACCGAATCCGTTGAAACTGCTCCTGCGGGCACAGAAACCACCGCTCCGGACGAACATTTAGGACATGACCAAGGCGATCAGGATTCACCGATCATGGTTGCCATGCACACGATGATGGACAAAATGCATGAATTAAAAATGATCGGCAACGTCGATTACGACCTTGCCGCATCGATAAAAGAACATCACCAGGGCGCAGTCGACATGGCTCAGGTTCAGTTAAGCTCAGGTTCGGATGCGACACTAAAGGCAATTGCCCAAAGAATTGTCGACAATCAGCAAATGGAAATCAAACAGCTGGACGAGATCATGTCCCAATCCAAAACTGCGGCGAAAGATTACGACACCGCTGATAACAGTACAGGTTTAGGCAAAGCAATGTCGGATAATATGGCGGTGATGATGAAAATGCCGGATGCAACTGGAAACGTCGATAAAGATTTTGCGGCAATTATGGCAAAGCACCATTCTGATGGAATCATGATGGGCCACACAATCACAAAATTCGCGAAAAACGCGAAATTTAAATCAATGACCGAAAAGATGATGGCGGATCAAAATAAAGATATTAAAGAACTGGAAACCTGGTTGAACGCACATTGATATCATAACCCTATATATTCAATCTGAAAAGATCAGACCTTAGACCAATTTAACAATGGTAGAAAAACTCATCTCATTGTCGTTGCGAAACCGGCTCATCGTATTGATGATTGCGGCAGGATTGTTTGGCTGGGGAATTTACAGCATTCAGCAAAATCCGATCGACGCGATTCCGGATCTTTCCGAAAACCAGGTCATTGTATTTACCGAATGGATGGGACGAAGCCCGCAGGTCATCGAAGCACAGGTCACTTATCCGTTGGTTTCGAATCTTCAGGGAATTCCAAAAATCAAAAATGTTCGCGGTTCCTCGATGTTCGGGATGAGTTTTGTCTATATCATATTCGAAGATGATGTGGATATTTATTGGGCACGTACACGCGTCCTCGAACGATTGAACTACGCACAGAGGCTTTTGCCACAGGATGTTGTTCCCACGTTAGGTCCGGATGGTACGGGGGTCGGTCACATATTCTGGTATCACCTTGAGGCAAATGGTATGGATCTGGGAGAACAGCGTGCATTGCAGGACTGGTACATAAAACTGGCGCTTCAAACCGTTCCGGGTGTCGCTGAAGTTGCATCGTTTGGCGGTTTTGAAAAACAATATCAACTTGTTTTGGATCCGCTGAAAATGCAGTACTACAATGTCAGCATGATGGAAGTCATGAATGCTGTAAAGACCAACAACAATGACGTTGGTGGCCGGAAATTCGAAATGACCGACATGGCATACGTCATCCGTGGTTTGGGATATATCGAGAACCTCGGCGACATAGAAAACATTGCGGTCAAGAATTACAATTCCGTTCCGGTCAGGATTGCCGACATTGGCTCGGTTCAGATGGGCGGGGATTTGAGGCTTGGAATATTTGATCAAAATGGTGAAGGTGAAGTTGTAGGTGGCATCATTGTAATGCGCTATGGCGAAAATGCCGATAAAGTAATTCATGCAGTCAAGACAAAAATGACCGAGGTTGCCCGTGGTCTGCCCGAAGGTGTGTCCTTCAAAACTTCCTATGATCGGAGCGAACTTATTGAGCAAGCCATAGATTCAGTTAAGGGCACCCTGCTAGAAGTAATGATTGTCGTTTCACTGGTAATATTACTATTTCTGTTCCATTGGCGAAGCGCACTTATCATCTTGATCCAGTTGCCTATTTCAGTCGCCGTTGGTTTTATCTTGCTTGAAGCATTTGACATTTCATCCAATATTATGTCATTAACAGGCATTGCGCTCGCTATTGGTGTCGTGGTCGACGATGGAATTGTCATGGTAGAGAACGCATACCGAAATATTTCTGAAGAGCAGGAAAAATTGGAGTCAAACAAGGATTAAGGATGAAAAAGCTGATTAATAGAATATTCAAAAAAGAACACGATCCCATAGCTGCCGAAGAGAGATTAAAGATCGTCGAAAGATCGTCCAAACTTGTTGGCCCGGGCGTATTTTATTCAACGCTCATTGTCATAGCCTCTTTCCTGCCGGTCTTTCTCCTGACGGGAATGGAAGGAAAACTGTTCAGCCCTTTGGCCTGGACAAAATCATTTATTCTAATAGTCGACGCCGTCATCGCAATTACACTCACGCCCGTGCTTATCAGCTTCTTACTAAAAGGAAAACTGAAACCGGAGGCGAAAAATCCGATAAACAGAAAGCTCGAAACAATATATACACCAGTTCTGGAATGGTGTCTTCGCTGGCGAAAATCATTGCTGGCGGCTAACATATTGGCGCTTCTCATCGGCCTGTTCATGTTTACACGATTAGGTTCGGAATTCATGCCGCCGCTCGATGAGGGTTCAATACTCTTTATGCCGGTAACACTTCCCGATGTTTCCAATTCGGAGGCGAAAAGGATTCTGCAGGTTCAGGACAAACTTATCAAATCGGTTCCCGAAGTGGCGCACGT
>CBDUBP010000191.1:0-5266 GCA_965365415.1 uncultured bacterium
TCGTATATCCGAACAAAGGTCCGGTAGCGGCGAATTACGGACTTGAAGATTGCCGTTTCCTTCGTCCGATCTATCACAACGATACGATTTATGTAAGGCTGACCTGCAAGCAGAAAGTCGAACGCGATTCACGCGGCGAAGAATTGCCGTCCGGAATTGTAAAGTGGTTTGTTGAGGTTTTTGATCAAAGCGATGAACTTGTGGCAGTTGCGACTATCCTGACAATGGTGCAGAAAAAGAGCCCTTTTGTGCAGATCAACCGCAGCAATATCGAGCAGTTTCTCAACAGGCTCACCGAAAACCATCAGCCAGTATGGGGGATGATGACGCCTCAGCATATGGTTGAGCATTTCGAAATGGCGATGCGGATCGCGTCGGGAGAGCGACAGGATTTTGACGTGTCGACACCCGCGGAACATCTGGATAAATATCGTGAGACGATCTTTAACCATAAACCGATGCCTCAAATGTTCAAGCATCCGCTCATGGATCCGGAGAAACCGGAACCGTTGGAATATCCGGACTTGGCTGCGGCGAAGCAAAAATTATTGGAGGCATACGACAGGTACGAAGAATATTTTAAGAATAATCCCGAAGCACGCACCAAAAATGCAGTCTTTGGAATGATGGACAAATTCGAATGGGATTTGATGCACACAAAGCATTTTAATCACCATTTCGGGCAATTTGGGATTTTGTGAGGTTTTTCAGCAGCTGATTGATTGGCGAATTCGCTCTTTTTGGAGTATGGGTCCGGCTGTCCGCTATATCTTTTCCAAACCTCGCAGGTTTTCAAAACCTGCGAGGTTTAAGAAAAGGATGCCGCTCCCGATAGCTATCGGGATCGGGCTCGGGCCCAGAACTGATTTTAAATTATAAATTATAGATTTTAAATGAACGAAGCATACGTTTCAACCAATATTATCGACGGCATCGCAACGATCGAATTTTTTCATCCGGAACAGAATTCGCTGCCTGGAAATATTCTGAAAGAACTTGCCGAAAACATCGAATCGGCCGGCCAAAACGATGAGGTGCAGGTGATCATATTAAGAAGCGGCGGCGACCGTACTTTTTGTGCAGGCGCCAGCTTCCGCGAACTGGTATCGATCAATGATGGCGAAACAGGTAAAACGTTCTTCTCAGGATTTGCCAATGTGATCAATGCGATGCGCAAATGCCCAAAATTCATCATCGGCCGGATTCAGGGAAAAACTGTCGGCGGCGGTGTCGGGATCGCAGCCGCATCCGATTATTGCATGGCAACAAAATTTGCCGCGATAAAACTCAGCGAACTCAATGTCGGGATAGGTCCTTTTGTGGTAAGTCCTGCCATTGAACGCAAAATCGGCGTTTCCGGAATGTCGCAGATCGCCATTGATGCCAACACGTTTTACGAAGCGTCATGGGCCCGCGAAAAAGGATTATATACACAGGTTTATGAATCGATTGAAGAACTCGACACTGCGGTAGAAGCTTTTGCAAAACATCTTTGCACCTACAACCCCGAAGCGATGTCCGAAATGAAAAAGGTATTTTGGCGCGGTACCGGCGATTGGGACAGTTTGCTTGCAGAACGCGCGGCGATCAGCGGAAGGTTGGTTTTGTCGGAGTTTACGAAGAAAACACTGGAGAAATTTAAATGATTTGAAAATTTGAAAATGCTAACTGTAAGACAATTTTCAAATCTTCAAATCTTCAAATTTTCAAATCAATTATGATCTACGAATTCAAAGGTTTTATCCCCGTCATCCACGAAAGCTCGTTCGTGCATCCGCTTGCGGCCGTAACCGGAAACGTGATCATTGGAAAAGATTGTTATATCGGGCCGGGCGCCGCAATTCGTGGCGACTGGGGCGGAATCATCATTGAAGACGGCTGCAATGTCCAGGAGAATTGTACGATCCACATGTTTCCCGGAAAGACGATCACCTTGAAAGAAGGTGCGCATATCGGACACGGCGCGATCGTGCATGGAGCGAATATCGGGCGAAATTGCCTTGTCGGGATGAATGCCGTGATCATGGACGATGCCGAGATCGGCGACGAATGCATCATTGGCGCTTTGGCGTTTGTTAAAGCAGAAACATTGATTCCGCGACGGAAGGTTGTAGTTGGAAATCCGGCCGCAGCCATCCGCGATGTATCCGATGAGATGATCGCATGGAAGTCCGAAGGCACAAAATTATACCAGGAACTGCCTGCCGAGTGTTTCGAAACACTACGGGAGGTCGAGCCACTGCGCGAACTGCCGCTAAACAGGCCGTCGCAGGAAGAACTTTATAAACGATTTGCAAAATAATGCCGATAGTAGAAATAAAATTACCGAAAATGGGGGAGAGCATCTCCGAAGCAACGATCATCAACTGGCTCAAAAGTCCGGGTGATTTTGTCGATGCCGAAGAACCACTCGTAGAAGTTGCCACGGACAAGGTCGACAACGAAGTGCCGTCACCTGTATCGGGAATTTTGATGGAGATACGGTTTTCGAAGAACGATGTTGTTGGTGTTGGTGAAGTGATGGCGACAATTGAGGAGAGCGGGGAGGAAAGAGGAAAGAGTTTAGAGGAACGAGGAAAGATTCAAGAGGAGAGAGAAAAGAAGCAAGAGGAAAGAATACAGAGTCAGGAATCAAATGAGAAGAAGAAGGAGTCCACAGAAAAGAACAGAACACTTCGAACTCCAAGCGTCACACCAAACAAGGATATTTTCCTTTCCCCACTGATTATTAGTATTGCCCAGAAGGAAAATCTTTCGATAGAGGAACTGCAAGCCATTTCGGGGACCGGCACCGGTGGCCGTATCCGGAAAAGCGATGTTTTCAATTATTTGAAGAACCGGAAATACCCGATCAGGAGGGAAGGATCAGAGGTAAAAGCGCAAATAGCATATCCGGAACCTCAAATTTCGTATATCGAAGGCAAAGACCGCATCGTCGAAATGGACCGCATGCGCAAGATGATTGCCGGACATATGGTTTATTCCAAACATACATCGCCGCACGTGACTTCTTATTTGGAAGTGGATGTGACGGAACTTGTAAAATGGCGGACTTATTCGAAAGAGGAATTTCAGGGGAAATACGGACAAAAATTAACTTTTACTCCGGTTTTTGTGCAGGCGGTTGCAAAAGCGATTGCTGATTTTCCGCTGATCAATGTTTCTGTCGATGGCGATAGCATCATCGTTCGCGGCGACATTAATATTGGAATGGCGACGGCGCTTCCTAGCGGAAACCTTATTGTACCGGTGGTAAGAAATGCCGATCAAAAGGATATCGTCGAACTTGCAACACAGGTGAACAGGCTCGCAGATAATGCACGCACGAACAAGCTTTCGCCCGACGATGTCAAAGGCAGCACATTTACGATATCAAATGTCGGAACATTCGGAAGCCTGATGGGAACACCGATCATCAATCAGCCGGAGGCCGCGATTCTCGCATTCGGGCTGATCAAAAAACGACCTGAAGTCGTAACGACCGAGAATGGGGACGAAATCGCAATAAGGAGCATGATGTTCCTCTCATTATCATTCGACCACCGCGTCGTCGACGGTTTCCTCGGAGGGTCATTCCTGCGGCGCGTCGGAGATTATCTTGAACAATTCAACACAACTCAAATTTAATAAGCAATGCAAAACATCACAATACGCCAATCAGAAAAATCGAGAGCAAGTTCAGTTAATTTTGAAAATATACCCATGGGGATCGAGTTTTCCGATCACATGTTCATTTGTGATTACGAAAACGGCCAATGGAATAACCCGCGCATTGAGCCGTTGGCGCCGATTGCCACACATCCCGCGGCAATGGCTTTACATTATGGACAGGCAATCTTTGAAGGCCTGAAAGCAACAAAAGGCATCGATAACCAGCCTGTTTTGTTTCGTCCCGATCAAAATGCAAAGCGGCTGAACTTCAGCGCCAGGAGAATGGGTATGCCGGAATTTCCTGAAGATCTTTTCATTGAAGGACTTCGCCAGTTGGTGGAGCTCGATCAGGAATGGATCCCGACACAGGAAGGCAGCGCATTGTATCTGCGGCCATTTATGTATGCCGATGAAGCGTTTATCGGGATGCGTGCGGCGACAAGATATAAATTCATCATTTTCGCATCGCCGGCCGGGCCGTTTTTTACCAAGCCGATCAGGTTATATGCTGAAACAAAGTACATCCGCGCCGCAAATGGCGGAACCGGGGAAGCGAAAGCTGCCGGAAACTATGCGGCTGCAATACTTCCTACTGAAGCCGCCAAAAAGCGTGGCTACGACCAGGTATTGTGGCTTGATCCCGAGAACTTCGAATACGTACAGGAAGTGGGAACCATGAATATTTTCTTTAAAATAGGAGGGAAGTTCATTACGCCAAATCTGAGTGGATCGATTCTCGCGGGTGTTACACGGATGAGCGTGATCGATTTGTTGCGCGACCAGGGATTTGTAGTTGAGGAACGACCGCTGTCGATGACCGAAATCAAGAGTGCCTTCGACGCCGGAACTTTGGAAGAAGCGTTTGGTGCCGGAACAGCTGTCAGCATTGCACCGATCGAAGCCATCGAATACAAAGGCGAAGTGATCGCTTTCCCCAAGGAAACACCGGTTGGGAACATGATCAAGAAGTTGCTCAACGATATCAAGACGCAGAAGGCGGAAGATAAATTCGGATGGGTGATGCCCGTGACAAAGGAAAATGCCTAGCCCCGATTGAGGCGGTATCCTCGCTGTCCCGCAGGGCTGCGAGATAAAGCCGAAAGCGGGATAATGCTTCAAAAAAAATACATGGAAATAGTGGAAAATACGATATCGAAAGCGGTATTGACCAAGGCCTTCGGCATTATGGCCCGTGCAAAGGCGATGACCGAACTGTATGAGGAGAATTTTAAAACCGTATCGAAGTATGTTCATGCGACATCCCGCGGACATGAAGCGATCCAGATAGCGACCACAATGCAGCTGTTGCCGCAGGATTTTGCTTTTCCGTATTATCGCGACGATTCGATGCTTTTGTCGATTGGGATGCGTCCCTACGATTTGATGCTGCAATTGATGGCAAAGCGCGACGATCCGTTTTCGGGCGGGCGAACGTATTATTGCCACCCGAGCCTTCGCGACGAGGACAAGCCGAAGATTCCTCACCAGTCGTCTGCAACAGGCATGCAGGCAATTCCCGCAACGGGCGCCGCGATGGGATTTTGGTATAAGGAAGTGACGGGAATGACAGAATCTGACCAGGATTTGCCTGTTGTAGTGTGTTCTTTGGGCGACG
>CBDUBP010000192.1:0-5264 GCA_965365415.1 uncultured bacterium
GGAGAAAAAATAGTAGGACAATAACCGGAAGAACCAGCCACCATATATCGATGAAAACGGCCAGGGCAATTCCGCATAAGGCTACAATCGGCATATTAACTTCCAGTACACGTTCAATATCCCATTCCCGATCCAATTCTTTTATGCGATCAGAAAGCTGTTCTGAAGATGCAGTCTTCAATTTTTCTATAGTATTAATCGTCTTATAATCTATCGACGAATTTACGTCTTCGGAAGTATTGTGTCTGACTCGTGTTGATGTTTCCATTAGTTTTTGATTACATAGAAGCCAAGTTCAGTTGGCTTTAGCCATTAAATTAAAAAAAATCCTCCACTAAGTGAAGGATTTTATCTTTTCATTTATTGGTTAAATCGCCATCCCACGAACTTATTCCGCCCTCCAGATCATAGACGTGCTTAAAACCGAGCTCGTGCATTTCGCGCGCAGCCGACTCACTTCGCTGGCCGCTTCGGCAATAAATATAAACCGGTCGCTCTTTATCTAACTTTAGTATGTCCGACTTAAAATTGTTAGACAATGCGTCAATGTTGAGTGCTTTTGGGATATGTCCCTGTGAAAATTCCTGTTTGGTCCGAACGTCTACAAGCTGCACATCGCCCTGGATGGCTTTTGCGAACTTCTCGACGTCAATTTTTTCAATTCCAGAGGTCGCCTGTCCATAACAACTTAAAAAGAACAACGGGCACATTAATATTAAAAACTTCTTCATTTCGATTTTATTAATTTTTTATCGTTTCATTTCCTGCTTCTTTCCATTCTTTCATGCCTCCGGAGAAATTCTTCACTTCAATACCATTTCGTTCCAGAAGCGATTGTGCAATGGCTGATCGATCCCCGCTCTGGCAGTGGATGACCACCTGCTTATTGCGGCTGATCTTATGAAGGTTCTGCTCCAGCGTACCAACAAAAACGTTCTCGCCACCTGGTACATGTCCGTCGTTGTATTCACTTTCGCCACGGACATCCACGATTTGTATGTCGTCATTACCTATATATGGTTTAAACTCGTCGAACGCGATAATTTGACTGTCAGTAAGTTCAATTCCAAGAATCGTAATATCACTCACAAAACCCAAAATATTATCAAGGCCAATACGCATCAGTTTGCGGGTCAGGTCATCCATTTGCCCCGGATCTGCCACAAGAATAAAAGGCTCGTCATAATTAAGTATCCATCCGGACCAGGTCGCAAACGAATTATTTCCCTGAATGTTTATTGAACGTGGTAAATGCGCTTTCGCAAATTCAAATTTATTCCTAGTATCAATTACTTTAATGCCATCGGCATATGCTTGGACAAATTCATCTTTTCCAAGTTGACGAGGTATGGGCACTTCAGTAAGTAAAGGCCGATGCACTTTATTAAGACGCTTCATCATTGCGAAATACTTTGGTGGTTCGGGCTGGCCATCAAGAAGATTGTGAACGAAACCGGGTTCGTCATTCTCATGCTGAAAAGCCCAATTCCGGATTTTCTCATATCCAATCGTTGAACTGGGTACGGCTCCCAAAGCTTTACCGCACGCAGAACCGGCACCGTGGCCCGGCCATAGCTGAATGTGTCCGGGTAGTTCGGCGAAACGCTTTATCGATTCGAACATTTGGCGTGCGCCCTTCTCCTGCGTCCCGACATGACCTGCGGCTTTTTCAAGCAGGTCGGGACGTCCGATATCTCCCACAAACACGAAATCACCCGTAAAGACCATAACAGGCTCCTTAGTCGCCGGATTGTCTGTCAGCAAAAAGCTGATGCTTTCAGGAGTATGGCCGGGCGTGTGTAAAACCTCGAGTGTCAGGTTGCCAACATTGATGATGTCGCCGTGATGAAGACCGATGTGTTCAAACTCATATTGCCAGTCCTGGCCGCCTTCATCTGACAAATACATTTTCGCTCCTGTGATGCTCGCCAGTTCACGTGAACCCGCCAGGAAATCGGCATGGATGTGCGTCTCGGCGATGTGCGTGATTCTCAGGTTGTTCTGCTTCGCGATCTCCAGGTAGGTGTCGACATCCCTTTTCGGATCAATGACGATTGCCTCTCCGGTGGCTTGGCATCCAACTACATAACTTGCCTGTGCAAGTGATTTATCATAAACGTGTTGAAAAAACATATTTTGTATTTTTTATGGTTATAGTATTTATTGACAAAATTACAAGGAGGGAATTTCCGCTGCAGTAACAATTGTTACAATCGGCTTTATTTTATGAAGAGTTCCTGAACAAGTATGAAAATGCCCATCAGGAGGATGAAATATCCAAAGCCTGTTTTTAGTGTTTCACCGTGCATTTTTTTGGAAAGCCAAAGTCCCAGAAAGATTCCCGCCACGGCAACTGAGGTAAAAATGGCAAGGAAAGTCCAGTCGGTACTTTGCGCTGCCTCACCGGCAAATCCCGCCAACGATTGAATTGCGATGATGACAAGCGAGGTTCCCACCGCCGTCTTCATCGGAAGCCTTGCCAAAAAAAATAATGCGGGAATAATCAAAAATCCTCCGCCAGCACCCACAGCGCCCGCTACAATTCCCGTAACGATTCCACTCAAGGCCAGTTTTACGGGCGAAACCGAACCAGTTTCCGCTGTAATGGGCGTCGCCCGTATCATTTTATAGGCGGCAATCAGCATGATCATGGCAAACAAAACAAGCAATACCTGCGGCTTGGTTATTTGCCGGGAACCGATGGTGGCCAGGTTTTCCGGCACGACCGGTAACAGGAACGCACGCATCAAGTAAGCCATGAGCATACTCGGAATTCCAAAAATCGCAACGATTTTAAGATCAACCTCTTTCTGCCAGAGATTCCGGATTCCGCCCACCATGGCGCTGCTTCCCACTACAAAAAGCGAATAGCCTGTTGCCGTAACAGCGTCAAAACCCATCATGTATACAAGAACCGGAACTGTCAGGATAGATCCTCCACTGCCCACAAGGCCAAGCGTCACACCAATCAGTAAAGCCATAACGTAACCGAGCACAATCAATAGGTCCATACGCTGTTTTTCTGCAAAATTAGGTCCGGCAAAACTGTCGTGCAGCAACTTTTGTTACACGGGTCGCAATAGTTCGATGGTGTTGCGATTGAGCTTGATAATTCTTTCGTTCTCGAGTGCCTTTAAAAGCCGGGAAATAACAACGCGCGAGGTATTGAGTTCATAGGCGATCTCCTGATGTGTATTTGAAATGACTTTTGATTGGTTGACCTTCGCTTTTTCCCTTAGATAATTCAGCAGCCTTTCGTCCATTTTCATGAAAGCGAGGTTATCAATTGCCGACAGCATTTCCGATAGCCGTTTGTTATAACTATTGAAAACAAAGTTTCGCCAGCTTTTATATTTGCCAAGCCATTGCTCCATTTTCGACATCGGGATCATCATCACGGTTGCATCGGTTTCCGCAATCACCCGCACCTCGCTTTGCGTTTCGCCCACGCAGCACGCTAAAGTCATGGCACAGGTATCGCCCTTTTCAAGAAAATACAGCAGCAGTTCTCCTTCCTTTCGGTCTTCCCGCATGACTTTTATCACGCCGTTAAGCAATAGTGGCATTTGCCTTATATACTGTCCGATATCCAAAATCCTGTCACCTTCACTGACGTTCACGACTGAACCCACATCGTTTATTTCATTTAATAATGCAGGCTCAAAAACGTTGCCGTACGACTGCTCGAGTTCCTTATCCATAATTCGTTTTCATTAAAGGTACAAATTAATGAGGAAGCATATTTCTCAATAAACCATAAACATAGGTTCCGGCAACCGCTCCGCCGATCACCAAAATCAACGGTAAAAATCCGGCACCCAGTAGTGTGAACATGGGCCCGGGGCACGCACCGGCAAGCGCCCAACCCAATCCGAAAATGATCCCTCCAAGCATATACCTGTAAAAACTTCGCTCCTTTGGGACGAACATGATGGGATCGCCTCCAATGTGTTTCATCTGACGCCATTTGATAAACTGAATGATCGTAATGCCCGTAAATAATGCCGTGCCAATCAGGCCATACATGTGAAACGACTCGAATTTAAACATCTCATAAATTCGAAACCACGAGGCAGCTTCGGTTTTAAACATGACAATTCCGAAAAAAGTTCCGATGAACAAAAAGATTATATTCTTCATTTATGACTATTGTTAGAATAAGAATGGAAATACCAGGTTGATCATGATCAGGCCGCCGATGAAGAATCCCACGACTGCAATCAGTGAAGGCAGCTGGAAATCACTGAGACCCGATATAGCATGCCCCGATGTGCAACCGCCGGCATATCGGGCGCCAAAGCCCACCAAAAACCCTCCGAGGATCAATACGCCAAGAATCTTCGGATCGGAAAATGCATCGGTCGAAAACAATTCTGTTGGCAAATAGGCATTCCCGGCACTTTCGAATCCCTTGGCATTAAGATCCGCAATGACCTGCGCAGAAAGTTCGGGAGCGGGTTGATCCGATAAAAAATGCATCGCGATAAAACCGCCAATTACGGCGCCGGCCATTACAAACAGGTTCCACCGCTGACTACGCCAGTCGAAAGAAAAAAAATCACAGGTCTTTCCGGCACCGAACGCCGAGCAGAGCGTTCTCAGGTTTGATGACATCCCGAAATTCTTTCCTGCAAAAAGCAATGCGCCCATCACCAACGCAATCAATGGTCCGCCAACATACCACGGCCAGGGTTCAAATATCCAATTCATATTCAATGTTTTTAGGACGCAAAGAAATACAATGATTGTAAGCCCGTCAGTATCATTTGTTACAAAGGGATTTTTCAATAAAATTTCAGTTAGTGTAACCTTTGTTACAGTGAAACACCGACCTTACTGGTAGTTTTGCCAAATGATGAATTTGACGTTAAAAAAGTTTGTGTTCGTTGTCCTGTTCCTGGCCACCCTTACTCCGTGGATTAACGCACCTTTTGCATTATTAATGGGAATATTGTTTTCAATGCTGATTGGAAATCCTTATCCCGTTCAAAGCATGACTTCAGTAAAATGGATGCTAAAGATTTCGGTCGTGGCACTTGGATTCGGAATAAATCTTTTTAGTGCGGCAGATGCGGGCAAGGACGGGTTTATGCTGACCGTTGCCACGATAGCTTTTGTGATGATACTTGGATTGGCTGTCGGTAAATTATTTGGCAACGACAGGAAGACCTCCTACCTCGTATCTTCCGGAACCGCAATTTGCGGTGGAAGTGCGATTGCCGCGATATCGCCGGTTATCCAGGCAAATAACAAGCAGATAAGCG
>CBDUBP010000193.1:0-5198 GCA_965365415.1 uncultured bacterium
TGATCGTATTCTTAAGTTCGAGGATTTCCCCTGCAACGTTTACCGTAATTTTTTTCGACAAGTCGCCTTTCGCTACCGCCGTCGTAACTTCCGCGATGTTACGCACCTGGCCAGTCAGATTGGATGCCATCTGATTCACCGAATCCGTCAAATCCTTCCAAACACCACCGACGCCTCGTACTTTCGCCTGGCCGCCGAGTTTCCCTTCCGATCCAACTTCACGCGCCACACGGGTTACCTCCGAGGAGAACGAGTTCAGCTGATCCACCATCGTGTTGATCGTATTTTTCAATTCGAGGATCTCACCTTTTACGTCCACGGTAATCTTTTTGGACAAGTCGCCACGCGCCACCGCAGTTGTTACGTCTGCGATGTTTCGCACCTGGCCTGTTAGGTTCGAGGCCATCTGATTTACCGAGTCGGTCAAATCCTTCCAGGTTCCTCCGACACCTTTTACCTGTGCCTGCCCGCCAAGTTTTCCTTCGGTACCAACTTCCCTTGCAACCCTAGTAACCTCTGATGAAAAAGAGTTCAGCTGATCCACCATCGTGTTGATCGTATTCTTAAGTTCGAGGATTTCCCCTTTTACGTCGACCGTAATTTTCTTCGACAAATCGCCTTTCGCCACCGCAGTCGTTACATCCGCGATATTACGCACCTGGCCTGTTAGGTTCGACGCCATTTTGTTTACCGAATCGGTCAGGTCTTTCCACACACCGCCAACGCCGCGGACTTTAGCCTGACCACCAAGTTTTCCTTCGGTACCAACTTCCCGGGCCACGCGTGTTACCTCCATCGAGAAAAGGTTGAGCTGCTTCACCATCCCGTTTACCTCTTTCGCGATCCGGAGGAATTCGCCCTGAAGCGGGTTTCCTTCGATCGACAGCGGCATTTCCTGCGACAGGTTCCCTTTTGCGACCGATGTGATGACGTGCGCGATTTCGATGGTCGGGTGTACGAGGTCGGAAATAAGCGTATTGACCGAGTCTACGCATGAACTCCACGATCCGCGAGCACCGTCAAGCGCAACCCTGTTGGTCAGCTTACCCTGCTTTCCGATGGATTTCCCAACCTTTTGAAATTCGAAAACCATTCGTTCGTTAAGGTCGATGATCTCGTTCAGGGTATCGCAGATCGAACGCTTAATCCCGTTTTGGTCGGTAGGAAAACGCTGTGAGAAATTCCCATTCTTAACTTTCAAAAGGATTTTCAGGAATTCGGCATCCGACAAAATTGATTCGTCCTGATATGCGCGGGGTTCTTTCACTTTTACTTTTCTTCTCGGAACGTCTGTCACGACAGGAACTGCAATGACAGTGGGCTCAGGCTTGTGGTTTACCTGAGGCTTGGCAGGTTTTTTCCTCATATAAAAAGCATTACGACTTTAAATTCATTGGTTCCAATAGCGAAAACGACTAAATCAATATTTAGCAAGGGAATTGCGAGACAGAAGAATGCAATGCTGCAGCTTTTGCGACCTGTAGGGATAGGTCTTGCCTCAATGCTAATTTATAAAAATTTACAAATCGGCAAGGATTTTTTTTTGCGATTTTTAATACGTAACGGCTTACGATTCTTACGCTCAGTCGACCTCTCCCGAAAGGATTTTTCGCAGATGGAACTGTACGAACGCATCCATTGAATCCGAACGCTTCGTATTGTCGTTATAATTAAGGGGCTTGATGATGTAACCGGAAATCCCAAGCTCCTCGGTACGTTGACGATCAGGATTTTCGGTTGACGTCGTCATGATGAAAACGCGCAGATGTTTGAGTTCTTCATCTTCACGAATGACCTTCAAAAATTCAATGCCGTTCATTTTCGGCATATTGAGGTCGAGCAGGATCACATCAGGCATGACGCGGTCGCCATCCTTTAGCTTCGACAGCGCTTCGATCCCATTATACGCCGTATGAAGTTCATACTCGCTGTCGATTTTCTTTAATGAACGCTCAACACTGATGATATCCAGTTCATCATCTTCGACAAGTAAAATTGAATGTTTTCTCATAATTAAATCTTTTTCCATGTGAAAATGAATTCTGCGCCTTCACCGGCATTCGAATTCACATTAATGCTTCCTTGCTGTTCGATAATAATCTTTTTGACGATCGCAAGACCTACTCCAGTACTTTCTTTTTCATCCTTCTCCCGAAGTGTTTGAAAGATTTCGAAGATCTTGTCGTGAAATTCCGGTGCAATTCCAATTCCGTTATCCTTTACCGTGAACTCGTAATATCGCGGCGATTCGCTGCAATCGATAATGATTTGCCCATCCTCACGCGGCGTATACTTTACGGCATTGCTGATAAGATTGGCGAATACCTGCTCAAGTTTGATGCGTTCGGCCTTAAACGTTGGCAGATTTCCGATCTTGATCGTAAAATGCCGCGGCACGATCGAATCGGCGAGGTCTTCAACCAATTGTTTTGTATCGACTTCCTCCGGATCGGTCGATTTGCTGATGCGAGCATAGTCGAGCAAGCCGTTGATCAACGCCTCCATTCTTTGCGTCCGCTGCGGGATGATCTGAAGGTATTTTTTCATCAAGGGCGACATGTCGTCCTGCAGATCTTCTTCGATCCATTTGATGACATTGTGGATGCCACGTACGGGCGCCTTTAAATCGTGCGAAACCACATATGCAAATTTATTCAGCTCGGCGTTCCGGTGTTCGAGCTCCCGAATGTTCTTATTGAGCCTGTCGGACATCAGGTTCAGTGACCTCGACAGACTCGTCAGCTCGTCATTCTTAGTGTCATTAACCACGCTGAAGCGGCCCTTGGAAATGTTATCCGCGAGGCCCACCATGGAAGCGATCCTCGTTGAAATCATCGTCACTATATAATATGTACTCAGTACGCCCACCGTAATCGTCAGCATTAAGAACACCAGCGACATTACCTGCGTGCGCTGGATCGACTGCTGAAGTGTCGCGCTGTGTGCATTTCGGATCTTATACTCGATGCGGTCGAACCTAAGGAATTTTTCGGTGATCGAATCATTGATCGTCTTGCCGACACGTTTTTTCAGTTTCCCGTTAAACAAACCAATGTACGTCGCCTCTGTTTCGGCCGATTCGGACCTTTTTATCCTGGATCCGATCAGCGTTCCCGAGTAATCCGTCCATCGTTTATGAAGTCTTGCGATCGAATCAAGTATTCGGAGCTGTACCGGGTTGCCTTTGATCAGATTCCGCTGCTCTGCAAGCAAATAAGGCACGTTCTTCAATCCGGCGTAGTAGGACGAAAGAAAAGCAGTGTCATCTGTAAGCAAAAATCCGCGAAACGAACTCTGCATCTCGATCACCGCCTTATGCGCTTTGTTCGAATTCCTGATGACGGCTTCGGAAGTCGACAGGTATTTCGAATTCTGCTGAACCTTTTGAGACAAGCGATAATTCGTATATGAATCGCCAACCGACAGTAGGATGATCGCAGTAAAAGCAAGAAGGATTCGAGTGGATAATTTCATATTTGACCAGCCAAAGGCAAATCCTCCGGCTGTTTTTTTTTGACAGGGTTCTAAAATTAGCAATTATTCTGTCGCGATTCGGTTTTAAACCATCCGGAAAAAGTTAAAATTTTCTAAACAGAAAGTGAAATGCATGTGTAACAAGCATGTCAAATCCGCTACAAAGTATTACGCAAAACACGGACAATGTCATATTTTCATACATTCGTCCGCAATTAAATCCCTATCTATGACTCTAAGATTCTTAAAAATCAATTTTTCTTTGATCGCTGCCGGAGCAATACTGCTTTCGGGGTGTGGAAAATCGGAAAAAAGCGAAAACGACGAACTGCATTCAGGCATCATCCATAAAAATATGGATACGCTTGTAAAACCCGGTGACAATTTTACCGACTATGTCAACGGTTCCTGGATGAAAAATACACCAATCCCAGACGACAAATCAAGTTATGGCGCGGGCGAGATCGTAAACGACAAAGCCGAGGAAGATGTCAAAGCGATCATCGAAGAGTCGGCAAAAGGCGATTTTAAAGACGGTTCCAACGAACAGAAAATCGGTGATTACTACGCGTCCTATATGGATATGAAACAGCGCGACGCCAAAGGAATCCAGCCATTGATGCCGGAATTCCAAAAAATCGACGCGATTTCATCCCATAACGAGCTGACGCAATATTTTGGTCAGGCAGCACGCCGCGGGATCATGACGCCGCTCTCCGTTGGTGTTGTGGAAGATTTCAAGGATCCGACGAAATACATGCTTTACACATGGCAAAGCGGCATCGGACTTCCCGATCGCGAGTATTATTTCCTGACCGACGTTAAATCAGCAGATCTTCGGGCGAAGTATGTTGCGCACATCGCGAAAATGCTTGAATTGGCTAAAATCGATGGTGCCGCTGAAAAAGCAAAAAATATCATGGCACTCGAAACGTCAATCGCTTCCAAGCACATGAAAAAAGAACTTACGCGCGACATGGTTGGAATGTACAACAAACGCGCAATTTCAGATCTGATGAAAACATCGCCAAACCTGAACCTGCAAGCGATTCTTGACAACGCCGGAATCAAAGGAGAAGACAGCATTGTGATCACGCAGGTCGAATACGTAAAAGCGCTCGACGGAATCATTAAAAGCACACCGATCGGTACATGGAAGGATTATTTGAAATGGGCTGCGATCGATCGCGCATCGACTTACCTCAATACCGCGCTCGACAACCAGAACTTCGAATTCTACGGAAAAGTATTGTCCGGAAAACCAAAACAGCAGGAACGCTGGAGGCGTGCGGTCAATGAAGTGAACGGCGGACTGGGAGAAATCGTGGGTGAAGTCTACGTCAAAAAACACTTTACTCCCGAAGCTAAGGAACGCATGACCGATCTGGTCAAAAACCTTTTGAAAGCTTACGAGGAATCGATCAAAAACCTCGATTGGATGACCGAGGAAACCAAGAAGGAAGCACTTAAAAAGCTTAGCAAATTCACCCCAAAAATCGGATATCCCGACAAATGGCGCGACTATTCAAAGCTGAAAGTCGTAAATGGCGATTTGTTCGGAAACGTTTCGCGGGCATATGAATTTGAATACCAGCGGCAAATAGACAAACTGGGAAAACCCGTCGACCGCACCGAGTGGGGAATGACACCACAAACGGTCAATGCTTATTATAATCCGATGCTAAACGAGATCGTTTTCCCGGCAGCCATCCTTCAGCCGCCGT